>NZ_CM001976.1:261647-267396 GCF_000406145.1 Dickeya dadantii NCPPB 898
ATATTTGGCTTGTTCGATGGATTGGTTCCGTGTGGTTGCACGGATGGTGTGACGGCGGGGAAAGTGAAAAGAAATTTAGCCTGGCGGCGACAGCGCGGTGGTCCACCTGACCCCCATGCCGAACTCAGAAGTGAAACGCCGTAGCGCCGATGGTAGTGTGGGGTCTCCCCATGCGAGAGTAGGGAACTGCCAGGCATCATATAAGGAACCCCCGGTTAACGCCGGGGGTTTTTTTGCTATGGGGCCGGGAAGCCTACCGGTCAGGGCAGGCGGCGGCCCGGTGGGGTGGTTTTACGGGCCGGTCCGGTCCTGTGCTTTCCCCGGCGTTGTGTCGCGCGCCTGTCGCTGTGCCTGTCGCTTTTTGTACCTGTCGGCTGATAAAACATCCCTCAATAATTCCTCAGGATCAGTTAGACTATAGCTAACTGTTTACTGCGTATTGGTTACTATGACGAATTCTGTCACATCCCTAAAATCGTTTAATTCCTTCTCCTTACCAGTATTTGCGACAGAAGTCGCGACTATTGCAGATTCAAGCGCGTTGCTATCTGCATGGCAACGCGCTCATCAGGGCAAGTTGCCGGTACTGATATTGGGGGGAGGGAGTAATGTGCTATTTCTTGACGATTTTCACGGCATAATACTCATCAATCGGCTCAAAGGGATTGAGATCAAAGAGACTGCATCTGAGTGGATGCTCCATGTTGGGGCTGGGGAGAACTGGCATTACCTTGTGGAATATACGCTGGAACGCCAGATCGCCGGTCTTGAAAATCTAGCCTTGATCCCGGGATGTGTCGGCTCCGCGCCCATTCAGAATATCGGTGCTTATGGCGTAGAACTGAAAAAGGTTTGCGCTTATGTGGATATGCTAAACCTGAGAACGGGCGAGACAGTGCGCCTGAGTGCTGAAGAGTGTCAGTTCGGTTATCGCGATAGCGTTTTCAAGCATGAATACCAGGACGGATTTGCCATTATCGCGGTAGGATTGCATTTATCAAAAGAGTGGAAACCAGTTCTGGAATATGGCGATCTTACCCGCCTTGATCCTACGGTAGTAACAGCAAAACAAATCTTTGATGCTGTCTGTCAGATGAGGCGGAGTAAATTACCTGATCCTGAGGTAATGGGTAATGCTGGTAGTTTTTTCAAAAATCCGGTTATTCCTGCAGCCATGGCTGAGCACATTCTGGCGAGTTATCCCAATGTCCCTCATTATCCTCAACCGAATGGTGAGGTAAAACTGGCTGCCGGCTGGTTGATCGATCAATGTGGTTTAAAAGGGTATCAGATTGGTCAGGCTGCGGTTCATGATAAGCAGGCTCTGGTTCTGGTGAATAAAGGAGAAGCAACCAGTCGTGACGTGGTTAATCTCGCCCGTTATGTAAGGAATCAGGTCGCAGAGAAATTCGAGGTGTGGCTGGAACCTGAGGTGCGGTTTATTTCCGCTCAGGGCGAAGTTAATGCGCTGGAGGTTCTGGCATGAAAGATTATACCGTCCCGCTGAAGCTAATCTCTATTCTGTCCGATGGTGAGTTTTATTCGGGGGAATACCTTGGCGAGCTAATGGGGATGAGCCGTGCAGCCATCAATAAACATATTCAAACTATCAGAGAGTGGGGGCTGGATGTCTTTACCGTAACTGGAAAAGGTTATGCACTTTCTGCCCCGATTCAATTGCTCGATGCGGATAAAATTCGCTCACATATACAAAGCGGCAATATAGCAGTTCTGCCTGTGATTGATTCGACCAACCAATATCTGCTGGACCGCCTCGATTCGGTATCATCGGGCGACGCCTGTATTGCCGAATACCAAAATGCTGGGCGGGGGCGTCGTGGTCGAACATGGTTTTCCCCGTTTGGCAGCAACCTCTATTTGTCATTATATTGGCGTCTGGAACAAGGGCCTGCCGCAGCGGTTGGCGTTAGCCTGGTAATTGGCATCGTTATGGCGGAAGTCTTGCATCATCTGGGGGCTGACGGGGTAAGGGTAAAATGGCCGAATGACCTATATCTGAACGATAAAAAACTGGCTGGTATTCTCGTTGAATTAAATGGTCGGACGGGAGATGCCGCACATCTGGTTATTGGCGCAGGTATTAATCTACGTATGAACTCATCGGGTTCGGATGTGATCAATCAGGGATGGATCAACCTGCAGGAAGCCGGGATCGATATAGATCGTAATATGCTGGCAGTGAAGCTAATTACTGAACTACGTACTGCGTTGGTTATTTATGAGCAACAAGGTCTGGCGCCTTTTATTTCCCGATGGAACGATCTGGATAATTTTTATAATCGTGCAGTGAAGCTGATTGTCGGTAACCGGGAAATAACGGGTATTGATAAAGGTATTGATAGTCAGGGGGCGTTATTGCTGGAGCAGGATGGGGAAATTCAATCTTATATCGGTGGTGAGATTTCTCTGCGTGGATGGTAATAGGGGATTGTCATCCCCCTATTTTATTTTCTTAATCGTACACATTCGACCGCATGATTTGCGCTTTTGGTCATGATGAGGCTGGCTCGTCCACGCGTTGGTAATATGTTCTGCTTGAGATTCAATCCATTAATCTCATTCCATAATTGTGAGGCGATATTAACAGCTTCCACCTCCGCCAGTTTTGCATAATTGTGGAAGTAGGAATCGGGATTAGTAAATGCGCCCTGCCTGAATTTTAAGAACCGATTAATATACCAGCTCTTCAGTAGTTCCTCTGGCGCATCGACATAAATGGAAAAATCCACAAAATCAGATACGAAAACACGATGAGGGTCGTGTGGGTAATCCATCCCGCTTTGCAGCACATTCAGTCCTTCGAGAATCAGAATATCTGGCTGTTCTATGACCTTATTGCAATCGGGCACAATATCATAGGTCAGATGCGAATAGGTGGGAGCGGTGACCCAGGGAACACCGGATTTTATCTCAGAAACGAATTTCACCAGGCTATGCATATCATAGGACTGGGGGAATCCTTTCTTCTTCATCAGGTTTCTTTGCTGTAATACCTTATTGGGATGAAGAAAGCCGTCGGTGGTAATCAGTTCAACTTTGCGATGCTCCGGCCAGCGACTGAGCAGGGCCTGCAGTACACGCGCCGTTGTGCTTTTCCCCACGGCGACACTGCCAGCGATACCGATAATATAGGGGATCTTCTGCCCATCGGTTCCCAGAAATTGTTCAAGTACGGCCTGACGTCGTAAATTGGAACTGATATAGAAATTGAGCAGTCGAGACAATGGCAGATAAATTTCCGCGACCTCATCCAAAGACAGATCTTCGTTAATGCCTTTGAGTTTGATGATTTCATCTTCAGTTAGCGTCAATGGTACCGAGTCACGCAAGTGGGCCCACTGCTGGCGATCGAACTGAAGATAAGGCGTTGCGAAAGATTGCGCTTTATTAGTCATAAATATATTTCTGCTTGACGCTACCGGTAAGGAAGGGAAACAGCCAGGTTTCAGCGCATGAAACTGAGACACCGGGAGGCTGGACAGGTAACAGCCGCAGCATCCTTTCCTGATAAAATTATCGTCCAGCGGGCAGGTTACCACCATGAGGGTCAGGAAAAGAAGCAAAAATCTGTATCAGCCCTGATACCTGTGATACAGGCATCAGGCAGGGATTAGCTGGCGAGGGCGCGTTCTACTCGATTCACGGCGAACAGACGCTTGTAGTGAATAGCTGTCGGGTAGTAATAGCCATCGGGAGAACTCGCATAGTCGGGAAGCTCTCCCAGATAGCGGTAGCCCTGAGTACGATAAAAGTGCTCGGCGGGCGAACCGGCTTGCGTGTCGAGATAGATTAAGCCACGTCGATGCTGTAATGCCGCTTGTTCCAGCGTGGAGAGTAAACGTTTTCCAATTCCCTGTCGCCGCATGCTGCTATGAACCAGCAGTTTTTGTACTTCAGCCCGGTTTTGCCCGTTTGATTTTTGGCACAATTCAAGCTGGATACTGCCTATCACGCCATTATCATCACGCGCAATCCATAACAGACGCTCTCCTTCAGCGACAGAGGGACGCAGGCTGTGAAAATAGCTCTCGGCTTCTTCGTGCGTCAGCGGAGAGTGGTAACCGACAGACGCTCCCTTTGCCACAGCATTTACCAGTAAGCTGGCTAACTCGTAACGATAGACCGGAAGAGTGGCGACATTCAGTAATACAATCTTCATGCTGTCTCTCCTACTGGGTTGGGCTAAAGCGAGTCTCGTCTGATGTGTTATGCAAGGAGTGTTCCATTCATCAGATGCGTGACTAAAAGTGGCTAAATGCCGAATCTCATGCTCAGGACTGCCACAAAGGGGAGCATTATCACTTTTTTGGTGCATGATATGTGGCGATGACGGCGACATATCATTGAGGTCTGAATGCCTGAGAACCGTACGCGCAGCGCACTTTTAACGTGTTGCCTGACGCTTATTTGCACGAATGATTGATAGTAATGTGAAACAGCATCCGAATTTGTGCAAAATCTAAGCGATAGCGCGTTTTGAGCAATTTTTTTGTTGCATAGACTGGCCCCTCTGCCTAGAATGCGCAGCACTTGATGCCGGCTTAGCTCAGTAGGTAGAGCAACTGACTTGTAATCAGTAGGTCGCCAGTTCGATTCCGGCAGCCGGCACCATCAAGTACATACAATCAGGTGGGGTTCCCGAGCGGCCAAAGGGAGCAGACTGTAAATCTGCCGTCACAGACTTCGAAGGTTCGAATCCTTCCCCCACCACCAAATTCAAGTCGTGAAAAATGACTAAACCAATGTGATGTGTAACAGACGTCATGTTGGGGAAGGTGAGAACCTTCTACGAAGTTCGAGTCGAGCAGCGCTAGACAACTCGCGTAGCACGGCCCGAAAGGTGAGGAGCTGAGCGACGAATAATCCTTCTCCCACTATCAAATTTAATCCTGGCGACAGGATACAATCGATACGGTACGAAATATCAAAACCGGATCGAGAAAAAAGCAAGGTATCAATATAAATTGTACCTTGCTTTATGTTCTACAGAGAAATCAGGTAGCCGAGTTCCAGGATGCGGGCATCGTATAATGGCTATTACCTCAGCCTTCCAAGCTGATGATGTGGGTTCGATTCCCACTGCCCGCTCCAATTAGATGTGCTGATATAGCTCAGTTGGTAGAGCGCACCCTTGGTAAGGGTGAGGTCGGCAGTTCGAATCTGCCTATCAGCACCACTTCTTTATTTTCCTCCTGATTTTCTTTCTGTTAAAAGCTCAGCAAGTAATTGCTTGGTTGATGTGGTGATACCACCGATTTATCCGTGTCTTAGAGGGACAATCGATGTCTAAAGAAAAATTTGAACGTACAAAACCGCACGTTAACGTCGGTACTATCGGCCACGTTGACCATGGTAAAACAACGCTGACCGCTGCCATCACTACCGTTCTGGCGAAAACCTACGGTGGCCAGGCTCGTGCATTCGACCAGATCGACAACGCGCCGGAAGAAAAAGCGCGTGGTATTACCATCAACACTTCTCACGTTGAATACGATACCCCGACTCGTCACTACGCGCACGTTGACTGCCCGGGACACGCCGACTACGTGAAAAACATGATCACCGGTGCTGCCCAGATGGACGGCGCGATCCTGGTAGTTGCTGCGACTGACGGCCCGATGCCGCAGACTCGTGAGCACATCCTGCTGGGTCGTCAGGTAGGCGTTCCGTACATCATCGTGTTCCTGAACAAATGCGACATGGTTGATGACGAAGAGCTGCTGGAACT
>NZ_CM001976.1:267496-407775 GCF_000406145.1 Dickeya dadantii NCPPB 898
CATAAGGAACCCCCGGTTAGCGCCGGGGGTTTTTTGCTATGGGGCCGGGAAGCCGGCATTACGGGATACCGGTCAGGACAGGCGGCGGCCCTGTGTGCGGTTTTACGGTCCGGTCTTGTACTCTCCCCGGCGCTGTGTCGCGCGTCTGTCGCGTTTTTCCTGCAAGGCCTTCCCTTTATCTCCCTCTCTCCGCGGTTTTTATCACTCTGCACAAACAAAATAATCATCTCGCTTCAGTCTCCGGCAGCGCCGGTTCTCCTTCGCAGCCAGTCACGGATAAATACGGCGATCTGCGCCGGCTGGTTGAGATCCAGACAGGGCAGGGCAAGGGTTAAGGCGGTATCGGTGGCCACGGCCAGCGTGTCGGCGTCGATCAACGCCGCGATATCACCTCCTGGCCCGTGACGGTAAAGCAGAGTTTTATCAACGGGTTCGTGTTTGAAATCTTTCGTCTGCTGATCCCAATGCATGGTGTTCAGAGTATGAAAATTCAGGACATGAAAAAGGCCCGCTACAGTGAGCGGGCCTGAGAGAAGTTGAATGTGATTAATGCAGTATCTGAGCCAGGAACGTCTGTGTACGTTCTGAACGCGGGCTGCTGAAGAAGATATCCGGCGGCGCTTGCTCGACGATCTCACCCTGATCCATAAAGATCACCCGGTTGGCTACCGTCCGGGCGAAGCCCATTTCATGGGTCACGCACAGCATGGTCATACCGTCTTCCGCCAGACCCAGCATGGTATCCAGCACTTCTTTCACCATTTCCGGATCCAGCGCCGATGTCGGTTCGTCAAACAGCATGATTTTCGGTTTCATGCACAGCGATCGGGCAATCGCGACACGCTGTTGCTGGCCGCCGGAAAGCTGACCGGGGTATTTGTGGGCATGAGCGGCGATGCGCACTCGTTCCAGATAGTGCATCGCCAGCTCCTCCGCTTCTTTTTTCGGCATGTTGCGAACCCAGCTCGGCGCCAGCGTACAGTTCTGCAGAACGGTCAGATGCGGGAACAGGTTGAAATGCTGGAACACCATACCCACTTCTGTTCTGATTTTCTCGATATTGCGGCTATCGTGGTTAAGTTCGATGCCATCTACCACGATGCGCCCCTGCTGATGTTCTTCCAGATGGTTGATACAGCGGATGGTGGTTGATTTACCGGAGCCTGATGGTCCGCACAGAACAATACGTTCCCCTTGTTTGACCTGCAGGTTGATATTTTTCAGTACGTGGAACTGCCCATACCACTTATTCACGTTTTCCAGCGTGATCATGTAGTCGGAAGATGATGTTAACGTGTCCTGGTTCATGGGTAACCTCAATGAGACTTGCGTCCGGTATCAAAACGTTTTTCTAAGTGCTGGCTATAACGCGACATGCTGAAACAGAAGATCCAATAGAGGATGGCGGCGAATACATAGCCTTCCGTGGACATTCCCAACCAGGCCGGATCAACGGTCGCTTGCTGAATGCTGCTGAACAGGTCGAACAGGCCGATGATGATCACCAGACTGGTGTCTTTGAACAGCGCGATGATGGTGTTGACCAGACCGGGTATCACCATCTTCAGCGCCTGAGGTAGAATCACCAGCCCCTGCATACGCCAGTAGCCGAGCGCCAGAGATTGGGCTGCTTCATATTGCCCTTTGGGTAGCGCCTGCAGACCGCCGCGGACCACTTCCGCCACATAGGCGGACTGAAACAGAATCACTCCGACCAGCGCACGCAGCAGTTTGTCGATGTTGGTGCCTTCCGTCAGAAACAGCGGCAGCATGACGGAGGACATGAACAAGACGGTAATCAGCGGCACGCCGCGCCAGAACTCAATGAAGATGACGCAGAGCGCACGCAGCACCGGCATGTTGGAGCGGCGCCCCAGTGCCAGCAGGATCCCCAACGGTAGGGCGCCGGCGATGCCGATCGCCGCGATGATGATAGTCAGCGTCAGACCGCCCCACTGGCGGGTTTCCACCCGCGTCAGGCCGCCAAAACCACCAAACAGCAACCACCAGGCGATCAACGGATAGATCACGCACCAGATGGCGATGTAACGGCCGCGGTGCGGCAGATTGCGCCAGAACATCGGCAGGATGCTGATCAGCGCCAATACCAGCGCGAAGTTGATGCGCCACAGCTCTTCCCGAGGATAAAGCCCATACATGAACTGCTCGAAACGGGCATGGATGAACACCCAGCAGGCGCCGTCGCTGGTGCAATCCGCGCGGGTGGAGCCGATCCAGTTAGCCTTGAGAATGGCCCAGTTCAACAGCGGCGGGATCAGCGTCCACAGTAGCCACAGGCAGGCCAGCGTCAGCACACTGTTGGTGATGCTGGAGAACAGATTTCGTCGCGCCCAGACAATGGCGCGGTTAATGGGCGTCGGGTTGGATGGTGTGTGTGTAATCATGGTCATCCTGTTCCTTTAACGCTCAATTAAGGCGATTTTCCGGTTATAGATGTTCATCAGTAATGAGATCAGCAGGCTGATAATCAGGTAGACCGACATGGTGATGGCGATGGTTTCGATAGCCTGCCCGGTCTGGTTCAACACCGTACCGGCGAACAGCGACACCATGTCCGGATAACCGATGGCGGCAGCCAGCGAAGAATTTTTCACCACGTTCAGATACTGGCTGGTCAGTGGTGGAATAATCACGCGCAGCGCCTGCGGCAGAATGACCTTACGCAGGGTGACCGGCTTAGGCAGGCCCAGCGATAGCGCCGCTTCGTGTTGCCCATAAGAGACGGATTGAATCCCGGAGCGGATGATCTCGGCGATAAAGGAAGAGGTATACACCGACAATGCCAGCGCCAGTGCCGCCAGTTCAGGGATCAGCACCATCCCGCCGCTGAAGTTGAATCCTTTCAGTACCGGGAAATCCCAATGCAGCGCCCGGCCGAAAATCAGATGTGATAAACCCAGCAACACCACGAGTACCGCCAGCGGAATTGGCCAGGACCTGCGCTGCTGACCGGTGAGGGCATGGTAGCGCTTATTGCGGCGGAAAATCATGGCACCGACCACCAGCGCAATGATCAGCGCCAGTATCGAAGGCAGCGCCCCCGGGCCGAACTCGGCGGCCGGAATATACAATCCGCGGTTGCTCAGGAAGAAGGTATCGAGCGCGTTTACCGCCTGACGCGGGCCTGGCAGGTTGCGCAGTACCGCAAAATACCAGAAGAAGATCTGCAACAGCGGCGGGATATTGCGGAATGTCTCGATGTAGATGGTGGACAATTTACGCAACAGCCAGTTGTCGGACAGGCGAGCCAGACCGACGATAAACCCCAGCAGCGAGGCGCAGACAATACAAATAGCCGAAACCAGCAGCGTGTTCAGCAGACCGACAACAAAGACGCGAGCGTAGGTATCGCCTTGTTCATAGTCAATCAGGTGCTGAACAATACCAAAGCCGGCACTGTTATTCAGAAAGGCAAAACCTGACGTAATCCCGCGCTGCGCCAGATTGGTTACCGTGTTGTGCAGCAGATAACCGACGGTAACCACGACGATGACGACCGCCAGGATTTGATACAACCAGGCGCGCACCGCTGGATTAGTCAGTGATAAATCACCTTTCACGGTTGGGCGTTGCAGCATGTTGGAGCCTCAGTGACAGATAAAGCAAGGGCACGGCTGGTTCGCAGCACGTGCCCGGTTTTACATCAGGAATCAGCGAATGGCAGGGGCGTACTGGATGCCGCCTTTGTTCCACAGTTCGTTCAGGCCACGTTTGATTTTCAGCTCACTGCCCTGACCCACGTTGCGCTCAAACACTTCGCCGTAGTTGCCTACCTGTTTGACGATTTTGTACGCCCAGTCGGCCGGCAGTTTCAGGTCTTTGCCGTAGTTGCCTTCTTTACCCAGCAGGTGCGACATGTCCGGGGTGGTCGGTTTAGCGGCCATCTGGTCGACGTTCTGAGAGGTGATGCCCATCTCTTCGGCGTTCAGCATGGCGAACAGCGTCCAGCGCACAATCGCGTACCAGTCTTCGTCACCACGACGCACTACCGGTCCCAGCGGTTCTTTGGAGATCACTTCCGGCAGTACCACGAAGTCAGCCGGTTTGCCCAGTTTGATACGCAGGGCGTACAACTGAGACTGGTCGGAAGCCAGCGTATCGCAGCGGCCGGAATCCAGCGCTTTGGCGCTTTCGTCAGAGCGGTCGAAGGTCACCGGGGTGTATTTCATGTTGTGGGTTTTGAAGTAATCGGCCACGTTCAGCTCGGTGTCGGTGCCGGCCTGGATGCAAACGGTTGCGCCGTCCAGCTCTTTGGCGCTTTTCAGTCCGGCTTTGTTATGGGTCAGAAAGCCGATGCCGTCGTAGTAGGTCACGCCGGTGAACAGCAGGCCCATGCCGCCGTCACGGGAGGAGGTCCAGGTGGTATTGCGGGACAGCAAATCCACTTCGCCGGATTGCAGAGCGGTGAAGCGCTCTTTGGCGGTCAGCGGGGTGAACTTGACTTTATTGGCATCGCCAAAAATGGCCGCAGCGACACCACGGCAGACGTCAACGTCGATACCGGAGTATTTGCCGTTGGCATCGGCATACGAGAAACCAGGAAGTCCATCGCTGATACCGCACTGCACGAACCCTTTCTTCTGAATCGCATCAAGAGTTGCGCCTGCGTGTGCCTGGTTGATGAAGGCAAACAGTGAAGCGCTGGCGACCAGCGTGGACATAATCACTTTTTTCATAATCATCGTATGTGCCTAATGTAATAGTAATGTGCTGTTGTGTTTTGGCGCAGTCATGGCTGCGCCTGCTCTGTCTGTCGGCGTGGTGTCCCGGAAACGGGGCCGTCGTTATCAGAAAGCAAAAACGATGCCAGCTTGTAATCACAGTGGTACAGGCAGGAAACTAAATCGTATCAGTGGTGAGCCGGGATAAATCGGAGCTATAGAGGGATAAAGGAAAGGCATAGGGCGCACCAAAATGGATGAATTGTGCTGTGGTCGATCCAATTTGGTGCAACTTGCGTAAAAACCGGAGGTTAACGTGCCGACGCTGCCTCAAGGAGTGCAATGGCCAGCGGCGGTGCTATCTGTTTTAGTGCAGCGCGTTCTGGCTGAAACAAGGTGCCGACAAAAAACGGATGGTCGGTGAGTTCGACCGCGCGAATATCTCCGTTGTCATCCACGCCGGACACCCGTACACCGGCGGTGGTGAATGCATCCCGAAACGCTTCGTTGATGCCGTAGCGGCAGCGGTAGCCTTCGGCGATCGCGTCGCGGCCGTAAGCACGGCCAATGCGTGAATCGGGTGACAGGCGAATATCACCCTGTTTTTCCACCATTTCACATTGCAAGGGCGAAATCACCGCCCGGCCTTCCTGAGTGACTTCCGCATTATTAGCGTCATGCCAGCTCAGAACGTGGCGGGCGTATTCGAGCAGCGCATACTGACACCCCCCGCAGGTGCCCAGAAACGGGATATGCGTTTCACGGGCAAAACGGATGGCTTGCAGGATATTGTCGTCGTGACGATACGGGCTGGCGGGAACGCACCAGACGGCATCGAAAGCGTCGAGCTGGCTGGCCGGCGACAGTAGTTCGCTGTCTATCCACTGGTACTGAATCGTGAGGTCAAGCTGGCGGGCGGCGAGGTTGAGAGCGGGCGGGATGGCCTGATGAGCGGTGACGGTTGGGGTGTAGTCACCTATCAGCGCGATTCTGACAATCTGTTTCATGACATTCTCCGGCTGGTAAAACGGAAGGCTACGGCAAATCGGGGGTAATGTCGAGGTGGTCGGTTTGATTGTGAGAGGTGGCAAAGGCAGGCCAGACAGCCTGCCTGTCGGTTATCAATGCACGATGTGGCGCTGGTAGTATTTTTCCAGCCGCGTCTGCAGCTTACTTAACACAGTGCTGAACAGCAGGTAGATGAGTGCGGCTTCGATATAGAGAATCAGCGGCTCGTAGGTCACCGACACGATACGTTGCGCGGCTAAAAACATTTCCGGCACCGTGATCACGGCGGCCAGCGAGGTGTCTTTGACCAGCGAAATAAAGGTATTAGCCAGCGGCGGCAGCGACACGAATACCGACTGCGGCACGATCACCCAGCGGATGGCCTGCGCGCCGCTCATTCCGAGCGAATAGGCGGCGTTCCATTGTCCTTTCGGGACGGAGAGAATAGCACCGCGTACGATTTCCGAGCTGTAAGCGCCGACGTTAAGGCTGAAACCAATCAGTGCCGCCGGGAACGCATCCAGCGTGATGCCGGCGTTGGGCAAACCATAGAAAATCAGGAACAGCTGGACCAGTAGCGGCGTGCCGCGAATCACCCACACATAAAAGTCGCAAATCTTTTTGAGCGGCGTTGGGCCGTACAGGCGCAGCAAGGCGACCAGCACACCGATCATCAAACCGAGGACAAAGGAAAGAATCGCGAGAGGAACGGTGAATGTCAGCCCAGCGGAAAGCAGACTCCAGAAGGAGTCTGCCATGAGTTGTAGCCATGATGGCATCTAAAATAACTCCGATATCAATGCATTATTTGGAAACGTCTTGTCCAAAGTATCGCACAGAAATCGTCTTATAGGTGCCGTCAGCTTTGATTTGATCCAACGCGTTGTTCAGCGCGTCCACCAACTGCGGCTGGTTTTTGCGTACCAGAATAGCGGACGGATCGCCGCTTTCAGCGGTAGCGACCACTTTCACGTTGGCGTCCGGTTTGTGTTTTTTGAAGTCCAGGAATGACAGGTTATCGTTCAGCGTGGCTTCGGCGCGGCCGCTCAGTACCAACTCCAGCGACTGGTTGAAGCCGTCGGTCGGCACGATTTCCGCACCGTAGCTGGTCGCCAGCTTGGAATAATTGCTGGTCAGGCTCTGGGCGGATTTGTGGCCTTTCAGATCGCTGAACGATTTGATGCTGGTGTTATCGCCACGCACGATCAGCACGGATTTTGCGTCGATATACGGTTTGGTGAAGTCATACTTCGCCTGACGCTCTTTGGTTACACCCACCTGATTGATGACGGCGTCATAGCGTTTGGCGTCTACGCCGGCAATCAGCCCGTCCCAGCGGCCTTCGACGAATTCAGCTTTTACGCCTAGTTTTTCCGCCACGGCGCGGCCGACATCCACATCGAAACCGACCAGTTTGCCGGAGGCATCATGGTAGGTGTAAGGCGCATACGTGCCCTCGGTGCCAAATTTAATCACACCCGCGGCCTTGATGGCGCGGAGATCGTCCTGAGCCTGTGCCAGCGCGCTGGTAACCAGTAAGGCGCCGGTAAGTAATGCTAAGCGAGATTTTTTCATCATAGTTCCTGCCAGGTATGGCTATTGCCGTTGTAAGTCAGAAATGCTGCGAATTTACGTGATGTCATGATGTTTGCCAAGTACATAAAGACATTGCTTATATCTGCTATGAATATAGTGAGCGCCGGTATTTTTTACCACTGGGGACCGCGGGTTAGCATCGCGGGAAGGCGTGATATACGGTGGTAACAATCGGTAGCCAGACTTGTTCTTTCCCGCCGTAGTCTGTTGCCTGAGGAGGAGCTATGAAGCTCAGACTTGCCAGCTATAACGTTGAAAACCTGTTCCACCGCACCGCGATTCTCAACCTGCCCGACCCGCAGCAAAGCAGTGAATTGCTGGAGAAAGTACGCCAGTTGCAAACGCTGCTGGATGCCGATAAGTATGACGATGCCCTGAAAGACCGGGTCTTTACCCTGACCAGCAATCTCCAGCCCTACGTCGACCTTCGCGTCGATGGCGGCTCGCTCGGCAGTTGGAAAAACGAGGCCGGCAAGACCGGATTCCGGATTAACAAGAGCTGCCAGGGGCGAGGCGACTGGCTGGGCGAGCTGGTTTTTCGCGCCGAAGCGTTCGGCGATCAACAGCGAAAAAATACCGGGCTGGTTATCAAGGCGCTGAATGCCGACATCCTGTGCGCGGCGGAAGTGGAAAACATGGCGGTGCTGCGTGATTTCAACCAGCAGATTCTGGCGGATCGGGCATTCGCCCAGTATGTCATGATCGACAGCCCGAACGATCCGCGTGGCATCGATGTTGCCTGCCTGACGCGTCATCGTATTACCCAACTGTGTACCCATATCTTTGACGTCAGCGAATCGTTCAAGCCGCTGTTCAGCCGCGATTGTCTGGAAGTGACGATAGATGTCGGCCTGCCGCAGCCGGTGCATGTGCTGTGTAATCACTTTAAAAGCCAGAACGGTCGTAACGATGACGAACGCGAACGGGCGGCCAAACGGCGCCGCGCACAGGCGGAGCGGGTGGCCGAAATTGTCCGCGGGTACAATTTGCAGCAGGAGTATGTGGTGGTGATGGGCGACCTGAACGAGGATGTCGCCAATCCCTGGCACAGTCTGGCACCGCTGTTTTCCGTGCCGGATTTGCACCCGGCTATCGATCCTTCCCTGCCGGAAACGGCGCGTTATACCTATTATTTCTCCGGCGGTAAGGCCGGGGAGCGGCTGAACCAGCTGGACTATATTTTCATTTCTACGCCGTTGCATCAGGCGAAGGTCACCTGCGGCATTGAGCGGCGCGGCATCTACAACATTGACAAGATCACCGCCAAAGAAGGCGCGGAGCCGGTGACGCCGTTCCCGACAGTCACCTCCTGGGATACCGCCGCTTCAGACCATGCTGCCGTGTGGGTGGAGCTGGATATCCGCTGAACGCGACCGGCGGCGGCGAGAAAATCGCACGGCTGTGAACGAGGTGAATAACCCGCCTCAGATTGCTGATAAACCCTATAAGTGCAAAATGAAGGGTTTTTCCGGCGTTAAAACTGTGCTGAGGTGAGCGACTTCGCCGGGTGAGCGGCATGGATGTCGCGAAAGCCCGTGCCGCGTCTGACAAAAACGTTGGGAACGTTTTTGAACAGCGTTTACGCTGGCCCGCAGGGCGAGCCCCAGGGATGGGGCGAGTAACCGCGTCACGGGCGGCCCGAACAGCGAAGGCGAATGCCGAAGGGACCGCGCCAGCGGCACAGTTTAGCCACCAGCCAGTGGTCAAGGAGAGGTGGCGTTTGAACCTCTCCTTGTCGTGCGTGCGATGGAATGGCAGAGAAACGACACCGTTTATCCCGCACGAAACTATTCACTTACCAGACAAAATTCATCGTTCGTAAGACAACATGGCTGTTTGTCAACAGTCTCAGGCGGATAACCCGCCTCGTTTTATTTTAGTGGGCAAGTGGTGCAGAGGAAGCTGCATGCGAACCCATGATTTCCATTCATAAGCACAAGCGTTTTCTCTCTATAGTATTCATCCCGGCGGCTGCCTAAATTATCGACCATCAAGACCATGATGGAGAAGAGATGATGTCGCAGCGAATCTGGCTGATTACCGGGGTCAGCACCGGTTTTGGGCGTGAACTTACGCAGCAACTGCTGGTGAAGGGCGACCGCGTAGTGGGTACGGTACGAAATCTGGCAAGCGTACAGCCCCTGATGGGGCAATGGCCGGAGACGTTCCACCCGGAAATACTGGATGTCACGGATACCGATGCGATAGCCGGCGTTGTCGAGCGGACGTTCAAACGATTCGGCCGCATTGACGTGGCGATCAGCAATGCCGGTTATGGGCTGTTTGGCGCGGCGGAAGAACTTTCCGATCGCCAGATTGAGCAGGTGATCGCCACCAACCTGCTGGGGTCCATTCAATTTATTCGCCGCGTCATTCCCATCATGCGCCAGCAGGGCGGGGGGCGGATTATCCAAATCTCGTCCTATGGCGGGCAGGTGGCTTTCCCCGGTAATTCCCTCTATCACGCTACCAAATGGGGGATTGAAGGCTTTGTCGAGTCGGTCGCGCAGGAAGCCGCTCCCTTTGGCATTGGCATGACGCTGGTTGAACCCGGCGGCGCACGCACCGAATTCCGTTACGGCAGCGCGCAGGTCGCCACATTGATGCCGGTCTATGATGTGACGCCCGCCCATGCCTTTTTGCGTATGCTTGATCCCGCGAATGGGCTGGCGCCGGGCGACCCGACCAGAATGGCGACGCGCATTATCGAAAGTGTTGATCGCCAACCGGCGCCGCTGCGTATGGTGCTGGGTTCTCAGGCGTTGCAAGGCACGATCGACGTGCTGCGCGAACGGCTGCGGAATTTTGAACAACAGGTCGAGCTGGCGGCGTCCACCGACTTCCCACCGGGAACGTAATGCCATTATCGATAACCTTTTACCGCGTAGCGCACGCGTCGATCTGGTGCTGACGCGTGCGCCGCAAGAATCCGCCATCAGCTGCGGTAGCGCAGCGCGTCGATAAACAGTGAAAAGGCAGCGGTGTGCTGCTTACGGCTGGGATAGTACAGGTAATAGCCGGGGAACGGTTCGCACCACGACTCCAATACCTGAATAAGACGCCCGTCTGCCACCGCCTGGCGGATGGTGTCTTCCGGAACGTAAGCCAGCCCCAGGCCAGACAGCGCGGCGTCGATACGGTGCTGTAGGTTGTTGAATGTCAGCTGGCCATCGACCCGGACGCGGATTTCGCGCCCGTCTCTGGAGAATTCCCAGGCGAACAATCCTCCCAGCGTGGGAAGACGCATGTTGATGCAACGGTGTTGCTGTAGCGACTGCGGGGTGTCGGGCACGGCGTGGTGGGCGAAATACGCCGGCGAACCGACTACCGCCATCCGCATATCCGGGCCGATGCGCACGGCAATCATGTCTTTTGCGACCTGCTCGCCCAACCGGACACCGGCGTCAAAACGTTCGTTAACGATGTCCGTCAGCGTATTGTCGACGGTAATTTCCAGATGGATATCCGGGTGCTGGCTGAGAAACGGCTTCAATACCGGCCAGAGAACAAAATTCACCGCATGCTCTCCCGCCGTCAAACGGATATTGCCCGCCGGTTTGTCGCGCATCTCCCCCAGATCTTCCAGTGCGAATTCGAGTTCGTTCAGCGACGGCGAAATGTTCCCGAGCAGTCGCTCGCCGGCCTCGGTCAATGACACGCTGCGCGTGGTGCGCGTCAGCAGGCGGATGTCTAACCGCTCTTCCAGGCTGCGCATGGCGTGGCTTAGCGCTGACTGGGATATGCCCAGCTTCGCCGCCGCGCGGGTAAAACTCTTTTCCTGCGCGACCATGCGAAACGAAATGAGATCGCTGAAATTCTCTTTAAGCATTGACCTGCCTCCCCAGTGGCGCCAAGAGCGTGTCTTCGCATGACACTATACTGAATAAATATATGAATTTGATTCATAGCTCCATGCGGATTTCCCTGTCTAGTCGCCGGTTATCCGGCGCGATACGTTTTCATCAACGATTCAGTTCAGGCGGAAGACGTCGGTTGACGACGGCAATGCCTTGTCGGGCGTGACGCCGATATTGGCTGGCGCCAACCATACTGATAGAGACGTATGGGGCTTAGCCGTGATGTCATCCCCGTCTCCCTGTTGATGTTAACGCCGGCAATCAGGCCGGAAGTAGAGGAAAGCATGAAGATTATTCGTAATGGTTCGCAGCCTTCCCGGCCAGGCCCGGAAGCGTGGTTTACCGGTCACGTACGCATCGACGCACCGTTTCAGGCGACAGAGCCTGCCCGCGTGGGCGGCGCGACCGTCACCTTTGAACCCGGCGCACGCACCGCCTGGCACACCCATCCGCTGGGACAAACGCTGATTGTGGTTCAGGGGCGAGGCTGGGTTCAGGAATGGGGTAACGAAATTCATGAAATGAACCCGGGAGATATCGTGTGGATCCCCGAAGGGGTGAAGCACTGGCACGGCGCGACGGCGGAAACGGCGATGACGCACATCGCAATTGCCGAATCGCTTGATGGCAGTGTGGTGGAATGGATGGAGCACGTCAGTGATGAGCAATACCCGAAGTAACCCAGGAAACCGTGGTGTGGTTGCGGATGATGCCCGGCGCGGTGGAAAGGGAACTGGCGCGAAGTATTACCGATCCCAACATGGCAGCGGGCGTCAAGTCGTTCTATGACGACTATGCTATTTCTGCAGAGTCATTTGCCCGGGTCGTGGCCTTCGCTATCCGTCAGCCTGAAGATGTGGACATTAACGACGTTCTGTTCCGTCCGACCCGGCTGGAATTGTAATCACGCTTTGAATAAGGCAAGGAGTCAACTATGACCATGAAAGTACTGGGTTATGCCGCGCAGTCATCAGCCGCGCCGTTAGCGCCGTTTCACTTTACGCGCCGAACGCCGCGCCCCGATGATGTGGTGGTGGAGATTCTGTATTGCGGCGTTTGCCACTCCGATCTGCATCAGGCGCGCAATGACTGGGGGTTTAGCCATTATCCGCTGGTACCCGGTCATGAAATCATCGGGCGTGTGACCGCCGTTGGCGCTGGCGTCACCAAATTCAAACCTGACGATCTGGTGGGTATCGGCTGCATGGTGGATTCGTGTCGTGAATGCCAGCCTTGTAAGCAGGGGCTGGAACAATACTGCGATGAAGGCAACGTGCAGACCTATAACGGGGTTGACCGTCATGATCACCAGCCGACCTACGGCGGCTATTCTCAGCAAATCGTCGCCTCGCAGGATTTTGTGCTGCGCATTCCCGCCTCGATGGACCTGAAATCGGCGGCGCCGCTGCTGTGCGCCGGGATTACCACCTGGTCGCCGTTGCGCCACTGGAACGTCGGTAAAGGCAGCAAGGTAGCGGTGGTCGGATTGGGCGGTCTGGGCCATATGGCGATCAAACTGGCTCATGCGCTCGGCGCGGAAGTGACGCTATTCACTCGCTCTCCCGGCAAAGAGGCCGACGCCCGGCGTTTAGGGGCTGACCGCATTGTGCTGTCGACGGCGGCGTCGCAGATGGAGACGGTCAAAGGTCAGTTTGACCTGATTATCGACACCGTGCCCTACGAGCATGATATCAACCCTTACATGCCGACACTGACGTTAGACGGCACGCTGGTGTTTGTGGGCCTGCTGGGCGACATCAATCCGATGCTCAACACCGTGTCGATGATTCTGGGGCGGCGGTCGGTAGCGGGTTCCTGCATCGGTGGGATTGCCGAGACGCAGGAAATGCTCGATTTTTGCGGCGAGCATGGCATCACTTCCGACGTGGAAATGATCGATATTCAGAACATCAACGCGGCCTATGAACGTATGTTGAAAAGCGACGTGAAATACCGGTTTGTCATCGATATGGCGTCGCTGGCATAAGCGGATATGATCAAACAGTAAAGACGGCGAGCGGGTAATCCACTCTGGTTGAGCGGGACATGCAGCGGTGGTAAGTAAAAAGGCGCGATCCAACCGGTATCGCGCCTTTTTTATTCAGTGGATGACTGATGGTTATCAGTTCATGCCGTATTTTTTCAGTTTCTTACGCAGCGTACCGCGGTTGATGCCCATCATCAGAGCAGCGCGGGTCTGGTTGCCGCGGGTGTACTGCATCACCATGTCCAACAGCGGCTGTTCTACTTCAGCCAGTACCAGCTCATACAGGTCATTCACATCCTGACCATTCAGTTGAGCGAAATAGTTCTTCAGTGCCTGTTTAACCGAGTCGCGCAGGGGTTTTTGGGTTACCTGAGCCTGAGAGTTTACAGTGGAAACGGTCAGTACGTCAGAATTCACGCGTTGTTCGAACATAGTTCTGTCAGCTCTTTTTCTGTTTACGCAAGATTTTCAAAATATGCCTTCAACGCCTCCAGCTGTTCGCTGGCGTCCTCTATGGCGTTGAATGTGCGCCTAAACTGGTCGTTTGGGGCGTGCTCCTGGAGATACCAGGACACGTGCTTACGCGCTATACGAAATCCCTTGCCTGGACCATAAAAGTCGTGCAATTCCCGTATATGCCCGATCAACAAGCGCTTGACCTCTGCCAGTGGCAGGGGGGGCAGCAGCTCCCCTGTGTCCAGATAATGCTGGATTTCCCGAAAGATCCAGGGTCTTCCCTGAGCGGCTCGTCCTATCATCAGGGCGTCAGCCCCGGTGTAATCAAGAACCGCTCTGGCTTTGCGCGGGTCAGTAATGTCGCCATTCGCAATGATGGGAATGGAGACGCTCTGCTTAACTGTCCGAATACTGTCGTATTCCGCTTCGCCATTGAACAGACACGCGCGCGTGCGTCCATGGACGGTGAGCGCCTGAATACCACAGTCTTCAGCCAATTTGGCAATCTCGGCACAGTTACGGTGCTCTGGCGCCCAGCCGGTGCGGATTTTCAGCGTTACCGGTACGTCTACCGCTTTCACCACCGCAATCAGGATCTGTTTTACCAACTCCGGATACTGCAACAACGCCGATCCGGCCATCTTGCGGTTGACCTTCTTGGCCGGGCATCCCATGTTGATATCGATGACCTGCGCGCCGTTCTCCGCGTTGATTCTGGCGGCCGCCGCCATCTCATCCGGATCGCCGCCGGCGATCTGCACCGCCCGGATACCGGGCTCATCGCTATGTACCATGCGCAGTCGCGACTTATCCGAACGCCACACTTCCGGATTGGAAGAGAGCATTTCGGAGACCGTCATTCCAGCGCCCATCGCGTAACAGAGTGCCCGAAACGGGCGATCGCTCACGCCCGCCATCGGGGCGGCAATCAAACGATTGGGAAGCTGAAATTGTCCAATGCGCATAGACAAAGAGTGACCATACTGTGCCTGCAAGGGCGCGTATATTACGCATTTTTTACGCGATAGGAAAGGCCAAACTTTGAGCAATTGAGCGGAACAGATCAAGGAAATGCCGCATTGCTTCCGCGTTGTTTTTATTTTCCCTTTATTTACAGAATGTTATTTTCATGTCGCCGATTTTGTGAACACGCCGGGGAAATAAAACATCTGCCTGAATATGCTGTTTCATTGCATGAAAACAGTGATTGATGGCAGTAGTGGTGCGTTTGTCCAGCGAGTAGTACGTTTGTCCAGCGGAATATCCACATGGGACGCCTGCCGGAACCGAGATGTTCCGGCAGGCGCAGGCAACAGGTCAGACCGGTTTGCGGATGCCGGTAATGCGGCACCACTCTTCTTTTTCCGCCACCGGGTCGAGCTGGAACCGGTCTTCATAGGCTTCCGCCACGCTTTGCGCTTGTGAGGCCAGAATACCGGACAGACCGAGGTGACCGCCATTCTTCGGCAGAACGCCGATCAGCGGCGCCAGTTCGCGCAGCGGGCCGGCCAGAATGTTGGCGACCACCACGTCGGCGGATAGGTCTTTTGGTTGATCCTTCGGCAGATACAGCTCCAGACGTTCGGACACGCCGTTACGCTGCGCGTTGTCGCGGCTGGCCTGAATCGCCTGCGGGTCGATATCGATGCCGATAGCATGAGCAGCGCCGAGTTTCAGCGCGGCAATCGCCAGAATGCCGGAACCGCAGCCGAAGTCGATGACGGTTTTGCCGTCCAGATCCAGCCCGTCGAGCCATTGCAGGCACAGCGAGGTGGTCGGGTGGGTGCCGGTGCCGAACGCCAGACCGGGGTCCAGCATCACGTTGACCGCGTTCGGGTCCGGTACCTCGCGCCAGCTCGGGCAAATCCACAGCCGCTTGCCGAACTGCATCGGATGGAAGTTTTCCATCCATTCCCGCTCCCAGTCCTTGTCTTCCAGCTGTTCGATTTTGTGCCGGAAACCGGCGCCAAGCAGCGGTTCCTGCTCCAGCATGGCGATAACCTCGGCCATGTCGGTTTCGGCGTCGTACAGACCGATGACGTCGGTATCGCCCCACAAGCGGGTTTCACCCGGCAGCGGTTCGAACACCGGCGTATCATGCGTATCCTGAAACGTGACCGAGACGGCGCCGCTTTCAGACAGCGCGTCGCCCAGTTGTTCCGCGTGTGCGCCGGACGTATTGATTTTCAGTTGAATCCACGGCATAGCAGCCTCTGACCTCAAAGTGATGAAGATGCGGCAACCGCAGGCGCGGGCTGGCGCCCAAATCGGTTGCCCAGAATAAACGCCACCAGGCTTAACAGCAGCGATGGCACAATCGGATGAAAGCCGGCCAGCTGGATGTTAAAGCTGGCGAGCAGGGTGTAACTGACGGCACCGCTGAACATTGAGCACAGCGCGCCGGCGGCGTTGGCGCGTTCCCAATAAAGCCCCAACACCAATGGCCACAGGAACACCGCTTCCAGCCCGCCGAATGCCAACAGGTTCAGCCAGATGATCATTTCCGGCGGCCGCCACGACGCCAGCAGCACCAGCAGGCCGAGCAACAGGGTGGTGAAACTGGACAAGTGGCGGATATAACGCTCGTTGCTGATCTTCTGAGGATAGACGCTCAGGTAAAGATCTTTCACGATCGTGGCGGAAGCCTGCAGCAAATGGGCGTTAATGTTCGACATGATGGCGGCGGTCGGCGCAGCCAGGAAGATCCCGGCGGCCAGCGGCGGCAGTACGGTCAGCATCAGCTCCGGCAGCACCTGATCGGGAATGGTCAGGTTGGGCAGGATAGCGCGCCCCAGCGCGCCGGCCAGATGCATACCCAACATCAATACGCTGATGACCAGGGTGCCGATCAGGATGCCGCGGTGCAGCGCTTTGCTGTCGCGGTAGGAAATGCAGCGCACGGCGGTGTTGGGCAGGCCGATGACGCCGAAGCACACCAGCACCCAGAACGACGCCATGAACGGTGCGGACAAGATTTGGTTGCTGCCGTGCGGATCGACCAGCGCCGGGTTGATCTGCGCCAGTTTGCCGACGGCGGCCGGCAAGCCGCCTGCTGCGTAGATCACGCCGGCCAGCAACAGCAGGGTGCCGATCAGCATCACAATCCCCTGTAGCGCGTCGTTCAGCACGCTGGCGCGAAAGCCGCCGAACGCGGTGTAGAGCGCGATGGTAATGCCAAAGATTAGCAGCCCGACGTTGTAGGGCACGTGGGCGACGGTTTCCAGCAGCCGGGCGCCGCCGATAAATTGCACCGCCATCGCGCCGATAAACGCCACCAGCAGGCTCAGGCTGGCGAACCAGACCAGCAGGCGGCTGCCGTAACGGGCGTACAGCATGTCATTGAGGGTGATGGCGTTGTAACGGCGCGCCAGAATAGCGAACTTCTTGCCGAGGATGCTCAGCGACAACAGCATGGTCGGCACCTGAATCATCGACAGCAGTACCCAGCCCAGCCCGTATTTATAGGCCGCGCCGGGGCCGCCGATGAACGAACTGGCGCTGACATAAGTACCGATTAGCGTCATCGCCAGCACGAAGCCGCCCATCGAGCGGTTGCCGATAAAATATTCGGTGAGAAAGTTGCCCTGCTGGCGACGCCGCCAGGCATAGACCGACAGGCCGAACACCAGTAGCAGATAAGCAATCAGCGGCAGGATGACATCACTCTGCATCGTGATCCTCCAGTGAAACATCGCGGAACACCACGCGCACCATCAGCCAGCACAGGCCGATAAACAGCAGCGGCAACGCCAGGCAGGCCAGTTCGAACCAGTGCGGCAGGCCGGTCAGGCCGGGACGGTTGTCGGGCAGATAGGCAAAAAGCGTCCAGGCTACCAGATAGGCCAGCGTCAGTATCAGTGACCAGCGGGCTTCGCGGTGTGCCTGGAGAAAGCGTTTATCCATGATTTCCCCTTAATCCGGCAGGAATCAGTGTATATGGGTGACACAAAACAGGGGATTTTACGGCATGTCAGCCAATTGCCCAGCGAAAAATCGATGCGTTGAGCCAGAATGCGGCGGGCGGCGTGGAAATAAAAACGGGCCGGCATAGGCCGACCCGTTTCATCGGTGCGAAAGATTACTGCAGGCCGAGTTTCTTCTCCAGATAGTGGATGTTGGTGCCACCATGCTGGAAGTTTTCGTCGGACATGATGCGCATCTGCAATTCCACATTGGTCTTGATGCCATCAATGATCAGTTCCGCCAGCGCGTTTTTCATACGGGAAATGGCGATATCGCGGCTTTCACCGTAGGTGATCAGCTTGCCGATCATGGAATCGTAATGCGGCGGTACGGTGTAACCGGCATAAATGTGCGATTCCCAACGCACGCCAAACCCGCCCGGCGCGTGGAAACGGGTGATTTTGCCCGGACTCGGCAGGAAGGTGTTCGGGTCTTCGGCGTTGATACGGCATTCCACCGCGTGACCGCGTACTTTGACCTCTTCCTGTTTGATAGACAGCGGCTGGCCGGCGGCGATGCGCAGCTGTTCCTTGATCAGGTCCACGCCGGTGATCATTTCGGTAACCGGGTGCTCTACCTGGATACGGGTGTTCATTTCGATGAAATAGAACTCGCCGTTCTCGAACAGAAACTCGAACGTACCGGCACCGCGGTAGTTGATGTCCACACAAGCTTTAGCGCAGCGTTCGCCGATATAGCGACGCAGATCGGCGGTGATGCCCGGCGCCGGCGCTTCTTCCACCACTTTCTGGTGACGGCGCTGCATGGAACAGTCGCGCTCCGCCAGATAGATGGCGTTGCCCTGGCCGTCGGCCAGTACCTGGATTTCCACATGACGCGGATTTTCCAGGTATTTTTCCATGTAGACCATGTCGTTGTTGAACGCCGCTTTGGCTTCCGCACGGGTCATAGCGATAGATTGTTCCAGCTCTTTTTCGCTACGCACTACGCGCATACCGCGACCGCCGCCGCCGCCAGAGGCTTTGATGATGACCGGATAACCGATGCGCTTGCCGATGGCGCGATTCTTGTCCATGTCGTCGCCCAGCGGGCCGTCAGAACCCGGCACACAGGGAACGCCGGCTTTTTTCATGGCGCTGATGGCGGACACCTTGTCGCCCATCAGGCGAATAGTGTCGGCGCGTGGGCCGATGAAAATGAAGCCGGAGCGCTCAACCTGCTCGGCGAAGTCGGCGTTTTCGGACAGGAAACCGTAACCGGGGTGGATCGCCACCGCGCCGGTGATTTCCGCCGCCGAAATGATCGCCGGGATATTCAGGTAACTTTTCGGGGACGGCGCCGGGCCGATGCACACGGTTTCGTCCGCCAGCAATACGTGTTTCAGATCGCGGTCCGCCGTGGAGTGCACGGCGACGGTTTTGATGCCCAGTTCTTTACAGGCACGCAAAATACGCAGCGCAATCTCACCGCGGTTGGCGATGACAATTTTATCTAGCATGGTAAGCCTCGTTATTCGATGACAACCAGTGGCTCGTCAAATTCAACCGGCTGGCCGCTTTCAACCAGAATGGCTTTCACCACGCCCGCTTTGTCCGCTTCGATCTGGTTCATCATTTTCATTGCTTCAACGATGCACAGGGTGTCGCCTACTTTCACCTGCTGGCCGACTTCCACAAAGGCTTTAGCATCCGGGCTCGGCGTGCGGTAGAAGGTGCCGACCATCGGCGAACGTACCACGTGACCGCTGATGGCGGCCGGTGCGGCGGCTTCTGCCGCGGCGGCAGGCGCTGCAACCGGTGCGGCGGCTGGAGCGAACTGAGGCATTGGCGCGTAGGCCTGTTGCATCATGGGGTAGCTACCCGGCGCCGGAGCGCGACTGATGCGTACTGACTCTTCTCCTTCGGAGATTTCCAGTTCAGCGATGCCAGATTCTTCAACCAGTTCGATCAGTTTCTTGATTTTACGAATATCCATGAATGTGGTTCCGTACTCTTGTTAATTGGAAACGGTTAATTGGACGTTGACAGGCGTTTTACCGCCGTCTGTAAACCATAATGGTATCCATCTGCCCCCAGACCGCAGATCACCCCGGCCGACACGTCGGACAGGTAGGAGTGATGACGGAAGGGTTCACGTGCGTACACGTTGGTCAGATGGATCTCAATAAACGGGATGGCGACCGCCAACAGGGCATCCCGCAGCGCCACACTGGTGTGGGTAAAGGCTGCTGGGTTAATCAGAATGAAATCGGTGTTTCCTCTGGCCTGATGGATACGATCAATCAGCTCATGTTCTGCATTCGACTGCAGGTGGGAAAGCCGCACGTTCAGCGCTGCCGCATCCTGCTCCAGTCGGCTCACGATCTCCGCCAGCGTCGTATGGCCGTATTTATCCGGCTCACGGCTGCCCAGCAGATTCAGGTTTGGACCGTTAAGGAGCAAAATGTGAAACTTGTCTGCCATTGTGCTGCTATCTCCCTCGATTGGCTCAGTGGCGCACAACATAACGCGAAGCTATCCGTTTGTCACCCTTTGCCAGGCGAAAATATCCGTTCTCACCCGCAAGGTTTGAACATTATAGCCATATCGTAGCAGTTGGCAGCGAAATACTGGTCTTATCTGCGGAGTTGCCAGACCGTGATTGACAAAATTTTACGAAATTCCGCTGAAAACGCCGCCTGATTCGTGTCGGTATCACCGCTTAACGACGCCACTGACGCAGTTTCTTGTAGCGAAAAAGCAGCAAGATGACGGCAACTGAAGCGTAAATGATCGGCAATGGCGACAACGATTTTACCGACCAAAGATAATGAACCGGGGCGAGGATCGCGACCAGATAAATGAGATTATGTAGCTTTTGCCAGCGGGCTCCCAGTTTTCGCTGCGCCGACTGGGTGGAGGTTAACGTCAACGCCAGCAGGATCAGCCAGCTCGCCATGCCAAGCGTCAGGTAAGGGCGCAGGAAAATCTCTTTTCCCAGCAGATCGAGATGATTGACCCCCAACTCCAGCAAGGTGTAGCTGAGCAGGTGCAGGCTGGCCCAGGCGAAACACCACAGCCCCAGCAAGCGGCGGCAGCGAATCAGCAACGGCTGTTTCCCGTAGCGCGCCAGCGGCGTCACCATCAAGGTTGCCAGCAGCAATTTCAGCGCCATTCTGCCGGTAAAATGCTGGATATCTTTGGCCGGATCGGCGCTGAACGCGCCCTGATTGACGGCGAGCACCAGCCATGCCAGCGGCAGGAACGCCGCCAGATGGAGCACCACTTTCAGGGCTGTGATGTGTCGGGCGGTTAAACGCATACGGACGTTTTCCTGTGCATTGAGCATTCCTGTGAGTTCCCGGTGATAGGGATTAAACCCTGCGGCGATCAGAAGTTCGCCCGTAAATCCAACCCCTGATACAGCGCGGCGACCTGGTCGGCATAGCCGTTGAACATCAGTGTCGGCTGGCGTTGAACGTTCAACAGGCCGCCGGCGCCGATTACCCGTTCGCTGGCCTGCGACCAGCGCGGATGGTCGACGTTCGGATTGACGTTGGCGTAAAACCCGTACTCGTTGGGCGCGGACAGATTCCAGGTGGACGGCGGCGGCTGCCGGGTCAGGCGGATATGCACGATGGATTTAATGTTCTTGAAGCCGTATTTCCACGGCGTCACCAGCCGTATCGGCGCGCCGTTTTGCGGCAGCAGCGTTTTGCCGTATACGCCGACCGCCAGCAACGTCAACGGGTGCATGGCTTCGTCCATGCGTAACCCTTCGACATAGGGATAGTCCAGGCCGCCGCCGACGAAACTATCTTTCTGACCGGGCATTTGCGCCGGGTCATAGAGCGTCTGGAAGGCGACATAACGGGCGTCGCTGGTTGGTTCGGCCAGTTTTATCAATTGCGACAGTTCAAATCCGACCCACGGGATCACCATCGACCAGGCTTCGACGCAGCGAAAACGGTAGATTCGTTCTTCCAGCGCGAAACGGCGACGAATGTCGTCGATGTCCAGCGTGATAGGTTTGGCGACTTCACCGTCAATCCGGACTTTCCAGCCTTCGGTCTTAAGACCGCCCGCGTTGGCGGCAGGGTCGGCCTTGTCCAGACCAAATTCGTAGAAGTTGTTGTAGCCGGTGACCTTGTCTTCCGGCGTTAACGCCAGAGCCGGGCGCCACTGCGGCGGCTGGCTGAACGTCAGCGGCTTACCGGGCGGGGCGACAGGCGCCTGTTTGCCCTGAAACCAGTTGAGCAGGTCGGCGCGCGCGCCGGACGGCAGGCTCAGCGTGGCGGCGGTAAGACCCAGCGCCTTGAGGACGGTGCGACGTTGATGGAACAGGGATTCCGGCGTCACATCGGCGTCGGTTAATTTGCGATGTCTGGACATGGTGAACTCCCGCTGTTGATTATTGGTGTCAGGCTGGGGGATTCGGGTGAATACACGCCCTGATAGCGATGGCGTCAGTATGCGGTGAAATATGATGTCAGTATGCGGTGAAATAATGTGCCGGGGAAACGTTCTTTTTTTACCGGGTGTTACCAAAAATACCGGTGTTACCAAAAAGAAGAGAGGGCAGGTCGTTGCCGACCCGCCCCGACAGAGATATCAATCTGCGGTGCCGACGCGCACCAGCGTACGGCCGGTAACCCGATTTTCCAGCAGCGCCGCGGCGGTGGCGGGAACCTGTTCCAGCGTAATTTCCTGTGTGACCTGCTCGTAGAAAGCGGCCGGCAGCAGTGCGGCCAGACGACGCCAGGCTTCCTCACGCCGCGCGCGCGGCGTCATCACCGAATCGACCCCTTGCAGGCGCACATTGCGTAGAATAAACGGCATCACCGTGGCGGGTAGCGATACGCCGCCCGCCAGCCCGCACGCCGCGACGGTCGCGCCGTAATGCATTTGGGTCAGCAGCGTCGCCAGCACCTGATCGCCTACCGTGTCGATAGCGCCGGCCCAGCGTTGTTTTTCCAGTGGACGACCTGCAACGGCAAATTCTTTGCGATCCAGCACCTGATGAGCGCCAAGTTGTTGCAGATAGGCGCTGTTGTCCGCCCGGCCGCTGATCGCCGTTACCTGATACCCCAGTGCGCGCAACAGCGCGACGGCGGTGCTGCCGACGCCGCCGCTGGCGCCGCTGACCACGATCTCTCCGCTCGCCGGGGTCACCCCGCCTTCTTCCAGCGCCATCACGCATAGCATGGCGGTGAAGCCGGCGGTGCCGATGATCATCGCCTGACGCGGCGTCAGCCCCTGCGGCAACGGCACCAGCCAGTCGGCCCGCACCCGCGCCTGTTCCGCCAGCCCGCCCCAGTGATTTTCTCCCACGCCCCATCCGGTCAGCACCACGGGCTGCCCGGCCTTGAAGTCGGGGTGGTCGCTGTGGCGAACGGTTCCGGCAAAGTCGATACCCGGCACCATCGGGAACTGACGAATGATTTTCCCTTTACCGGTGATAGCCAGCGCATCTTTATAGTTGATGCCGGACCAGTCGACGTCGACGGTGACATCGCCATCGGGTAATTGTGACGGTTCGAGCGTGTTGACGTCGGCTAAAGTCAGGCCATCTTGTTGCCTGAGCACGAGAGCGCGCATAAAAATCCTCCTTATCGGGGACAAAACGGGGACAAAAATAGAGGTAAATCATTTAAGGACTATATTTGTAACGGGTAGTATGCGAACTGATAAATCGCAAAGAACACACAAAGTATCTCATGAAAGCACTTTTCAATTCTTTGATACGGAGTTAAGCGCAGGGATGGGGTTGACTGTCAGAATATCGATATTAATGACGATGCTAACGACATTGGCCGTGGTGCTAATGTTGGTCAGCAGCATTTTCAGTTTTGTGTGTTATAGCCAACAGCGTATGGAACATCAGCTCAGGGCGGTGGCGGCCAGTATCGACCAGGCATTGCTGGTGCAGCCGCCCGACAGTATCCAATTCTGGTTGCCGGCGGTGATGAAAGCGGCCGGCATCGTGGAACTGGAGATTCGCGACGGCCATGAAAGCCTCTATTTATTACGTTTGCCGGAAATGTTGTCTGACGGCGCGGATCGGGCGCTGCTCTATCGTCACACCCGCTTATCGTTGTTGCACCACACCGATGTGAAGGTGAACGTGACCTACGTCGATCCGCTGTTCGGCACGCCGCGTTATCTCAAATCCACTTTGTCCATCGTGCTGGTGATACTGGTGATCGCGGTGACCGTGTTTCATGGCGTGCGCTGGTTGCGGCGTCAGATGGCCGGACAGGAGCAACTGGAGAGGCGCGCCCGGCGGATTTTGGCGGGCGAGCGCGATACCGTGATGCATGGCTCGGTGCATGAGTGGCCGGCGACGGCCAGCGGCGCGCTGGACCAACTGCTGCTGGATCTGGCGGAGGCGCGCGAGGCGCGCAGCCGGGTCGATACTCTGATCCGCTCGTTCGCGGCGCAGGATGCGCAAACCGGTCTGAATAACCGGCTGTTTTTTGAAAATCAGCTCGCCACGCAACTGGAAGACCCGGAAGACGTCGGCACGCATGGCGTGGTGATGATGATCCGTCTGCCGGACTTTGACACCCTGCAGGAAACGCACGGCTATGGCGGCGTGCTCGAAGAGTATCGCAATACCCTGATCAACCTGCTGTCCACGTTTGTTCTACGCTATCCCGCCGCGCTGCTGGCGCGTTACTACCACAGCGATTTTACGGTGCTGTTGCCGCATCGCACCCTGAAAGAAGCGGACAGCATCGCCAGCCAACTGGTGAAAGCGATCGATATTCTGCCGGTTACGCCGCTGATCGATCGGGAAGACATTTTGCACATCGGCATCAGCGCCTATCACGGCGGGCAGACCACCGAACAGGTGATGGAAAGCGTGGAAGACGCCACCCGCAACGCGGTATTGCAGGGCGGCAACGGCTGGTGCGTTTATGACCGGCGGGTGCCGGAAAAAGGCCGCGGCAGCGTGAAGTGGCGCACCCTGCTGGAACATACCCTGTTGCGCGGCGGGCCGCGTCTGTATCAGAAACCGGCGATTACCCGCGACGGCGAGGTGCATCACCGGGAAATGTTTAGCAGAATTTATGATGGCACCCAGGAATTGCTGGAGGCGGAGTACATGCCGCTGGTGCGTCAGCTCGGCCTGACCTCCGGTTATGACCGGCAACTGATCAACCGGGTAATTGCCCTGACGGTTAGCTGGCAGGATTCGGTACTGGCGTTCCCGATTACGGTGGATTCGCTGCTGCAGCGGCCGTTCCTGCGCTGGCTGCGCGAAACGTTGCTCCAGTGTCCGAAAAGGCAGCGCGAGCGATTATTGTTTGAACTTGCGGAAGCGGATGTGTGTCAATATATCGGCCGTTTGCGACCAATACTTGCCATGATCACCGGCCTGGGCTGCCGGCTGGCGGTGACGCAGGCCGGGCTGACGCTGGTCAGCACCGCCTATATCAAGTCGCTGCAGGTGGAGGTGATCAAACTGCATCCGGGGCTGGTGCGCAGCCTGGATAAGCGACCGGAGAATCAGCTGTTTGTCAGCAGCCTGACCGAAGCCTGCAAGGGAACGCATGCTCAGGTGTTCGCCGCCGGCGTGCGTACGCGCGAGGAGTGGCAGACGTTGCTGGATAAAGGTGTTTGCGGCGGTCAGGGCGATCTGTTCGCCGCTTCCGAGCCGGTGAGCAACACGCTGAAAAAATATTCACCACGCACGTATGTTTGATGTCAAAATCCGAACAAATTAGCGTAGAATATCGGCGCCATAGCGTAGCTGACCGATTTGCTGAACGAGGCGGCGCGCACGAAAATGTTAGATTTTATGTCGGTGGTTCGCGCAATTTTCGGGGACAGCTTGCGACAATCCCAGCCGCTGCCAGAAGGATCGCTGTTCTGCAGGCATTCATTATCATGGCAATTTGCGCAAACATCATTTTTTCACCGTAGCAGAGCCGGTTAGCGCCTTGTCGCTGCTGCGTGTGGTTGGTACAGTAAGCGGATTTCATTTCCGCCCCCAGCTTGCAGGATTATCCTTTAGTTATGTTTAAGAAATTTCGTGGCATGTTTTCCAACGACTTGTCCATCGACCTGGGTACCGCCAATACCCTGATTTACGTAAAAGGACAAGGCATTGTACTGAATGAGCCTTCCGTGGTGGCTATTCGCCAGGATCGTGCCGGTTCCCCGAAAAGCGTGGCCGCCGTCGGTCACGAGGCCAAACAGATGTTGGGCCGTACGCCGGGTAATATCGCCGCCATTCGTCCGATGAAGGACGGCGTGATCGCCGACTTCTTCGTCACCGAAAAAATGCTGCAGCACTTCATCAAACAGGTGCACAGCAACAGTTTCATGCGTCCAAGCCCGCGTGTGCTGGTGTGTGTGCCGGTAGGCGCCACCCAGGTTGAACGCCGCGCCATCCGCGAATCCGCTCAGGGCGCCGGCGCCCGCGAAGTGTTCCTGATCGAGGAACCGATGGCGGCTGCTATCGGCGCCGGTCTGCCGGTATCCGAAGCGACCGGCTCCATGGTGGTCGATATCGGCGGCGGTACTACCGAAGTAGCGGTGATCTCCCTGAACGGCGTGGTGTACTCCTCCTCGGTGCGTATCGGCGGCGACCGCTTTGACGAAGCCATCATCAATTATGTGCGCCGTAACTACGGCTCGCTGATCGGTGAAGCCACCGCTGAGCGTATCAAACATGAAATCGGTTCTGCCTATCCGGGCGACGAAGTGCGCGAAATCGAAGTGCGCGGTCGTAACCTGGCTGAAGGTGTGCCGCGCGGTTTCAACCTCAACTCCAATGAGATTCTGGAAGCGCTGCAGGAACCTCTGACCGGTATCGTCAGCGCCGTGATGGTGGCGCTGGAGCAGTGCCCGCCGGAACTGGCGTCCGATATTTCTGAACGCGGCATGGTGTTGACCGGCGGCGGCGCGCTGCTGCGCAACCTCGATCGCCTGCTGATGGAAGAAACCGGCATTCCGGTCGTGGTGGCGGAAGACCCGCTGACCTGCGTAGCGCGTGGCGGTGGTAAAGCGTTGGAAATGATCGACATGCATGGCGGCGATTTGTTCAGCGAAGAATAATCCGGCCAGAACAAAGAAGGGGGACCGATCGCATGGATGAAAGCCTGCTGTATTCATCCCGCGTGGCAGCCTCCTTTTTTATTGTCGAGGAATACGCAATTTTATGAAGCCGATTTTTAGCCGGGGCCCCTCCCTGCAACTGCGCCTTTTTCTTGCAGTCATTATCGCAATTGTCATTATCTTTGCTGACAGTCGGCTCGGTACGTTTGTCAAAATCAGAACGTACATGGATACCGCCGTCAGCCCGTTCTATTTTCTGGCGAATGGCCCGCGCGCCATGCTGGATAACCTATCCGCCAATCTGACCTCTCGTGAGCAACTGGAGCGGGAAAACACCGCCCTGCGTCAGGAGCTGCTGCTGAAAAACAGCGATCTGCTGCTGCTGGGGCAGTTTCGTCAGGAGAACGCCCGTCTGCGTGAACTGCTGGGGTCCCCGTTGCGTCAGGAAGAGCAGAAGATGGTCACGCAGGTACTGTCCTCCGGCTCCGATCCCTACAGCGATCAGGTGGTGATCGACAAAGGCAACGTCAACGGCGTGTATGAAGGGCAGCCGGTCATCAGCGATAAAGGCGTGGTCGGTCAGGTTGTCGCGGTGGGGCAGTTTACCAGTCGCGTGCTGTTGATTTGCGATGCGTCTCATGCGCTGCCGATTCAGGTGTTGCGCAACGATATCCGCGTTATCGCCGCCGGCAACGGCTGCACCGAAGATTTACAGCTGGAACATTTGCCCAATAATACCGATATTCGGGTCGGCGATGTGCTGGTTACTTCCGGTCTGGGCGGCCGCTTCCCGGAAGGGTATCCGGTGGCGGTGGTGTCGTCCGTGAAAGTGGACACCCAGCGCGCTTACACCGTTATTCAGGCGCGTCCCACCGCCGAACTGCAACGCCTGCGTTATCTGTTGCTGATGTGGGGCGTGGACAGCAATTCCCGCACCGCGCTGCCGCCGGACGACGTACATCGGGTGGCGAACGAGCGCCTGATGCAGATGATGCCGCACGTGCTGCCGTCGCCGGAGGAAATGGGGCCGCCTGCGCCGGCTAACACACAGGCGACTGATTTTGTCGGCCCGCCCGCGCCACCGGCCAAAACGACGCCGGTCAAAACCAATAGCGCCGCGCCGTCCAAACCGGCGAACGCGACGTCGCCCCGAAATGCCACGACGCCTGCCGCCAATCCGGCTGCGCCGTCGCAGCAGAGGACGACGCCCGCGCCCGGAGCGTCGGGAGGTAGCCGATGAATAGCTATCGCCGACACGGGCACTGGATCATCTGGCTCTCCTTTCTGGTGGCAATGGTATTGCAGATCATGCCCTGGCCGGATGACCTCTACATGTATCGCCCGTCCTGGCTGACGTTGATCCTGATTTATTGGGTGATGGCGTTGCCGCACCGGGTCAATGTCGGCACCGGGTTTGTGCTGGGGATGATTACCGATCTGATCCTCGGTTCCACGCTGGGAGTCCGAGCGCTGGGGCTGAGCATCATCGCCTATCTGGTGGCGTTCAAATTCCAGCTGTTCCGCAATATGGCGCTGTGGCAGCAGGCGCTGATCGTCATGCTGCTGTCGCTGGTGCTGGATTTGCTGGTGTTCTGGGCAGAGTTCCTGGTGATCAATGTCTCTTTACGGCCGGAAATTTTCTGGAATAGTGTCGTCGACGGCGTGCTGTGGCCGTGGCTGTTCCTGCTGATGCGCAAGATTCGCCGCCAGTTTGCCGTTCAATAACAAGAAAATGATAAGAGGAAAGAGATGACCGATCTGTACCTGGCGTCCGCGTCGCCTCGTCGCCGCGAACTGCTGACGTTGCTGGAGTTGTCGTTCGATATTTTGAAGATCGATGTCGCCGAGCAGCGCCAGCCGGATGAAACGCCGGAACAGTATGTCAGCCGTCTGGCGCGCGACAAAGCCGCCGCCGGCGTGGCGGTCGCGCCGGAGGATTTGCCGGTGCTGGGCGCCGACACCATTGTGGTGCTGAACGGTCAGGTGCTGGAAAAACCCCGCGATGAAGACGATGCCGCTCGTATCCTGCGCGCGCTGTCCGGTCAGCGTCATCAGGTGATGACCGCGCTGGCGCTGGCGGACCGCCGTGAGAGCGTGTCGGCGCGGGTCGTGACCGAGGTACAATTCCGCACGCTCTCCGACGATGAAATTACACGCTATATCGCCAGCGGCGAGCCGATGGATAAAGCCGGCGCTTATGGCATCCAGGGAAAGGGCGGATGTTTCGTTAAATCGATTTTCGGGAGCTATCACGCCGTGGTAGGGTTGCCATTGGTGGAAACTCTTGAATTGTTCACACATTTTTCTGCACGGCGTAAAGCACGAGGAACCCATGACCGCTGAGTTGCTGGTAAATATTACCCCTTCAGAGACGCGCGTCGCTTATATTGACGGCGGTATTTTGCAGGAAATCCATATCGAGCGGGAAGCCCGGCGTGGAATTGTCGGCAATATCTACAAAGGCCGGGTTAGCCGTGTGTTGCCGGGCATGCAGGCGGCATTCGTCGATATCGGGTTGGATAAGGCGGCGTTTCTGCACGCTTCCGATATCATGCCGCATACTGAATGCGTGGCCGGCGACGAGCAGAAAAATTTCCATGTGCGCGACATCGCCGAACTGGTGCGTCAGGGGCAGGACCTGATGGTCCAGGTGGTGAAAGACCCGCTCGGCACCAAGGGCGCGCGCCTGACCACCGATATCACGCTGCCGTCGCGCTATCTGGTGTTTATGCCGGGTGCGTCGCACGTCGGGGTATCCCAGCGTATTGAAAGCGAAGCCGAGCGCGAGCGCCTGAAAAAGACGGTGGCCGATTACTGCGACGAGCAGGGCGGTTTTATTATCCGCACCGCCGCCGAAGGCGTGGGCGAAGAAGAACTGTCGCAAGATGCCGCCTTTCTCAAGCGTTTGTGGACCAAGGTCATGGAGCGCAAAAAGCGCAACCAGACCAAATGCAAACTGTATGGCGAACTGGCGCTGGCCCATCGCATTCTGCGTGATTTCGCCGGCGCGTCGCTGGATCGCATCCGTGTCGATTCGAAACTGACCTACGACTCCTTGCTGGAGTTCACCGCCGAATATATTCCGGAAATGACCAGCAAGCTGGAGCATTACAGCGGCAAACAGCCGATTTTCGACCTGTACGACGTGGAAAACGAGATTCAGCGGGCGCTGGATCGTAAGGTAGAACTGAAATCCGGCGGCTATCTGATAATCGACCAGACGGAAGCGATGACCACCATCGATATCAACACCGGCGCGTTTGTCGGTCACCGCAATCTGGACGAAACCATTTTCAATACCAATATTGAAGCGACGCAGGCGATTGCCCGTCAGCTGCGGCTGCGCAATCTGGGCGGGATCATCATCATCGATTTCATCGATATGGGGAATGAGGAGCATCGCCGTCGCGTGCTGCATTCGCTGGAGCAGGCGTTAAGCAAGGATCGGGTCAAAACCGGCATCAGCGGCTTCTCGCAATTAGGGCTGGTGGAGATGACGCGCAAGCGCACCCGTGAGAGCATAGAACATGTGTTGTGCAGCGAGTGTCCTACCTGTCACGGCCGCGGGTCGGTAAAAACCGTGGAAACCGTATGCTATGAAATCATGCGCGAAATCGTGCGTGTGCACCATGCCTATGACTCCGACCGCTTCCTGGTTTACGCTTCACCGGCGGTGGGCGACGCATTGAAAAGCGACGAGTCGCATGCGCTGGCGGAAGTGGAGATTTTCGTCGGCAAGCAGGTCAAGGTGCAGATCGAACCCCTGTACAGCCAGGAACAGTTTGATGTGGTCATGATGTAAGGTCATGCCGCCCGCCGCCGCAACCGGCAGGCGGGCTTTTCTCTGTTTAAGGTTTTCGCTCGTCGCCGGTGACGAACAACGAGGAGACATGTGTGAGGCGACTGCCCGGCATAAAGCGATTGCCCGGAATAGCAGCAGCGACGGGCGCCATTCTGATTGTTCTGGCCGCGCTGCTGGTCAGCGGCCTGAGAATGGTGCTGCCAACGCTGGATACTTTCCGGCCACAGGTCGTGGCCTGGGCGCAGTCCGTCACCGGCTTGCCGATGGAGGTGGAAAGCCTCAGCGGCAGTTGGGAAACCTTTGGCCCCACGCTGGATATCACCAACCTGCGTATTCATCATCCGGACGCCGAGTGGCAGTCGGAGCGTATTTCGGTGGCGCTGGATGTCTGGCAGTCGCTGCTGCATCTGAAGTGGAAGTTCCGCGATCTCACGTTTTATCACCTGCAAGTAGACATCAAAACCCCGATCGACCCCGATCGACAGCGTTCCCGTACCTGGGAGCCGGATCAACTCGGTTCGCTGTTCCTGCGGCAGTTCGATCATTTCGATCTGCGCAATAGCCGCATCCGTTTTCTGACCCCGGCGGGTACCCAGGCCGAGTTACAGATTCCCCAACTGACCTGGCTGAACGGCAAAAACCGCCACCGGGCGGAAGGGCAGATTAGCCTGTCGAGCTTCAATGGTCAGCACGGCGTGGTGCAGCTGCGCATGGATTTGCGTGATGAGCAGGGCTGGCTGAATAACGGCGTGGTTTATTTACAGGCCGACAACATCGACATGAAACCGTGGCTGGGCCGCTGGATTCGCAACAACACCGGGCTGGAGAGCGCCAATTTCAGCCTCGCCGCCTGGTTACAGGTGCGGGAAGGCGATATGTACGGCGGCGATCTGTTGCTCAGTCAGGGCGACGCCAGCTGGCGCGACGGCGACACGCTGCACCGGCTGGGGATTAACGGCATGACGCTGCACGCCAGCCGCTACCAGAACGGCTGGCAACTGGATGTGCCGGCGCTGAACCTGTCCACCGATGGCGTCGACTGGCCGAAAGGGCAGTTGTCCGCGCTGTGGCTGCCGGCGGACACCCAGTTGCTGGGGCCGGACCGTTTGGCCGAGTTACGCATTCGCGGTCGTCATCTGGCGCTGGAACGCCTGGGGCCGTTGCTGCCGTTGCTAAGTACCGCCACGCCGGAACTGAAAACCCGCTGGCAGGCACTGCAGCCGCAAGGCCAACTGACCGCGCTGGCGCTGGATATCCCCTTGCAGCAGCCGGAGCAGACCCGCTTTCAGGCGAGCTGGCAGGATGTCGGCTGGAAAAACTGGCAATTGCTGCCGGGTGCCAACCATGTTTCCGGCGAGGCGGCCGGCAGCCTGGCGCGCGGGCGGGTGCGGGTGAATCTGGCGCAGAGTACGTTGCCGTATCAGGATATGTTCCGTGCGCCGCTGGATATCCGGCAGGCGGACGCCACGCTGGACTGGCGTAGCGACTCTCAGGGTTGGGAACTGTGGGGACAAGGGTTGGACGTGCGCTCCCGTTCGCTGTGGGCCAACGGCGATTTCCGCTATCGTCATCCCGCTCAAGGTGAGCCCCGGCTGGATATTCTGGCCGGGATTCGACTTGGCGATGCCGCCGATGCCTGGCGTTACTACCCCGAACCCTTTATGGGCAAGGATCTGGTGAATTACCTGACCGGCGCCATTAAGTCGGGTCAGGTGGACAATGCCACGCTGGTGTTCGCCGGTAATCCGGCGCAGTTCCCGTTTGAACATCAGGAAGGGCAGTTCCAGGTTTGGGTGCCGCTGGAAAAATCGCGTTTCGAATTCCAACCCGGTTGGCCGGCGCTGGATAATCTGAATATCTCGCTGAATTTCCTTAACAACGGCCTGTGGATGTCGGCGCCGCATGTCATGCTGGGCGATGCCGAAGGGCGCAACGTCAATGCCGTTATCCCAGACTACAGCAAAGAGACGCTGCTGATTGACGGCGACATCAGCGGAAGCGGTAAAGAAGTGAGCGATTACTTCGACCAAACGCCGCTGAAAAGCTCGCTAGGCGGCGCGCTAACACAGATTCAGATTGGCGGGGAGGTTCAGGGCAACCTGCATCTCGACATCCCGCTCAATGGCGGGCTGGTGAAGGCCAGCGGTGACGTGGCGCTCAACAATAATCATTTGTTTATCAAGCCGCTGGATGTGTCGCTCCAGTCCGTCAGCGGGGCATTTCATTACGATAACGGCAATCTTTCCAGCCAGACGCTGCAGGGGCGCTGGCTCGAACAACCGCTCATCTTCAACTTCTCGACGCAGGAACAGGAAAAAGCGTTTCTGGTCAATGTCGGATTGCAGGGGAACTGGGCGGCGTCGCGCCTGCCGGAGTTGCCCAAACCGGTAGCGGCGGCGCTGAATGGCAATGCCAGCTGGCAGAGTACGGTACAGGTCACGTTGCCGCATCAGGGGCCGTCCAGTTATGACGTCACAGTACAAGGCGACTTGAAGGAAGTGAGCAGTCGCTTACCTTCTCCGCTGAATAAGGCCGGAGGAGCGGCGCTGGGTCTTCAGGTCAGCGCCAAAGGGGACGAGCGCGGTTTCTCGCTTACCGGTTCATTGGGAAAAAGCCAGTCTTTCAACAGTCAGTGGCTGCTTAAAGACAACAAAGTCATGCTGACGCGAGCCGCCTGGCAGGAAGGGGCGAAACCCCCGCCGCTGCCCGATGATTCGTCGCTGACGCTGGCGCTGCCGCCGCTGGACGGCGAGCGCTGGCTGGCGCTGCTGCCCGGCGTGCGCAACGCCGTGTCGGCACAGGCCGGAGCCAGCCGTTTTCAGTGGCCGGATCGGGTGACGCTGACCACGCCGGAGCTGAAAATACTCGGTCAGCAGTGGCATGACCTGATGTTTACCAGCCGCAGCCAGAACGGCGGCAGCGAAATCACCGCCGCCGGCAGGGAAATCGATGGTCGCCTGCTGATCCCGACGTCCGGGCTGTGGCGCGGCGATGTGCGCTATCTTTATTACAATCCGCAGTGGCAAGGGGACGATGCCACCAACCCGGCGGCGCTGGCGGAGAAAAAATCGCCGCTCAACGATCCCAGTATTCGCTTTGAAGACTGGCCGGCGCTGCAGTTCGACTGCCGTGAATGCTGGCTAATGGGGCAAAACGTCGGGCAGGTGAAAGGCACGCTGCAACCGGAACCCAACAAGCTGGTGCTGGCCAACGGGCTGGTCGACAACGGTAAGGCGAAGCTGACGCTGGACGGCAGCTGGCAGGAAAGCGGCGAAGGCACCCGCACCGCGATCAAAGGGCAGTTGTCCGGCGGCAGCCTGAGCGACAACGCCGACTGGCTGGGGCTGGCGACGCCGTTGCGCGCCGGCGCGTTCAAGATCGACTATGACCTCTACTGGCACGGTTCGCCGTGGGCGCCGCATATTCCGAGCCTGAGCGGGATTCTGAAAACCGATATCGGCAAGGGCGAGATCGTCAACGTCGGCACCGGTCAGGCCGGGCAATTATTACGGCTGGTGAGTTTCGATGCGCTGCTGCGTAAGCTACAGTTTGATTTCAGCGACACCTTCGGCAAAGGCTTTTACTTTGACTCGGTTCGCAGCACGGCGTGGATAAAAGACGGCGTGTTGCACACCGATAACCTGCTGGTGGACGGCCTTGAAGCAGATATCGCCATGAAAGGCGACATCGACCTGGTGAAACGCGAGCTGTCGATGGAAGCGGTGGTGGCGCCGGAGATTTCCGCCACCGTCGGCGTGGCGACCGCCTTTGCGGTTAACCCAGTCATCGGGGCGGCGGTGTTTGCCGCCAGCAAGGTGCTGGCGCCGCTGTGGAGTAAAATTTCCCTGATTCGTTACCACATTTCCGGTAGTGTGGATCAACCAAAGATTCAGGAAGTAGTGCGTGAACCGCAAAAAGCCAAAGCCGCCGAGGCGGCGGGCCAGTAACTGCGGTCTGGTTATCCGATGACATTGACAATAAGAGTGACATTCTATGAGTCTGACATTTGTCAGTGAGCAATTACTCACAGCCAATAAACTGAGCCATCAGGATTTACAGTCCGTTTTAGGCACGTTGAGTGAGCGGCGTATCGACTACGCCGACCTGTATTTTCAGTCAAGCTATCACGAGTCCTGGGTGCTGGAAGACCGCATCATCAAGGACGGTTCTTATCATATCGATCAGGGCGTGGGTATCCGGGCCATCAACGGCGAGAAGACCGGTTTTGCCTACGCCGATCAGATTACGCTCAATGCGTTGCAGCAAAGCGCGCAGGCCGCGCGCAGCATTGTGCGCGAACAGGGCAACGGCGCGGTCAAAACGCTGGGCGAAGTGCCGCATCGCGGCCTGTACCCGCAGGCCAATCCGCTGGATAGCCTGACGCGCGAAGAGAAGATCGCGCTGTTGCAACGGGTTGACGCTACCGCCCGCGCGGCGGATGCGCGTGTGCAGGAAGTCACCGCCAGCCTGACCGGCGTGTATGAGCTGATTCTGGTGGCCGCCACCGACGGTACGCTGGCGGCGGATGTGCGCCCTCTGGTGCGGTTGTCCGTTAGCGTGCTGGTGGAGGAAGACGGCCGTCGTGAACGCGGTTCCAGCGGCGGCGGCGCGCGTACCGGCTACGATTATTTCTGGCAGCAGGCGGATGGCGAAGTGCGGGCGGAAGCCTGGGCCAAAGAGGCGGTGCGCATGGCGCTGGTCAATTTGTCCGCCGTGGCGGCGCCGGCTGGGTCGATGCCGGTGGTGCTGGGGGCTGGCTGGCCGGGCGTGCTGTTGCACGAAGCGGTCGGTCACGGTCTGGAAGGCGACTTCAACCGCCGCGGCACCTCGGTGTTCAGCGGTCAGGTGGGCAAGCTGGTGGCGTCCGAACTGTGCACGGTGGTGGATGACGGCACGCTGGAAGGGCGTCGCGGTTCGCTGGCGGTGGATGACGAAGGCGTGCCCGGCCAGTACAACGTGCTGATCGAGAACGGTATTCTCAAAGGCTACATGCAGGACAAACTGAACGCCCGTCTGATGGGCGTCGCGCCGACCGGCAACGGCCGCCGCGAGTCTTACGCCCATCTGCCGATGCCGCGTATGACCAACACCTACATGCTGGCGGGTAAATCCACCCCGGAGGAGATCATCGCCAGCGTGGATTACGGCTTGTACGCGCCGAACTTCGGCGGCGGCCAGGTGGATATCACCTCCGGCAAGTTCGTGTTCTCTACCTCCGAGGCGTACCTGATCGAGAACGGCCGCGTCACCAAACCGGTGAAGGGCGCGACGCTGATTGGCTCCGGCATTGAAGCCATGCAGCAGATCTCAATGGTCGGCAACGATCTGGCGTTGGATAGAGGCGTCGGGGTGTGCGGCAAGGAAGGGCAAAGCCTGCCGGTCGGCGTCGGTCAGCCGACGCTGAAGCTCGACAACATTACGGTGGGCGGCACCGCCTAAGCCGCTGCGCGATAAGCGTTAATGGGTTAGTTGTTGTGTTATTCGTTGTCGCGTTAATCGTTCAATCAGGCCGCCTGCGCGGCCTGATTTATTTCTGCTGCGGCTCGGCCTGCGAATGTTCCTGCCGGTATCCCTGATAAATCAGCGCCACCTTGTTGAAATACTCGGTCAGGTAGTTGATGCACACCTGTACTTTCAGCGGCAGGTTGTCGCGGCGGGTGTAGAGCGCGTACACCGGGCGCGGGTCCGAATGATAACGCGGGAATAGGATCTCTATTTCGCCGCGTTTGATCTCTTCAAATACCCACATTAGCGGCACATAGGCGATGCCGGCGCCGTTTTTCAGCCAGCGAATCAGCGTGACCGGGTCGTTGGTGACGAAGCGCCCTTGCGGCGTTAGCCGGGTGGTGATGCCTTCCGGCGCTATCAGCTCAAATTCGCTGTCCGGGCGGACGCTGTATTCCAGCCAGGACACGTTACTCACGTCAGCGGGTTTTTCCGGCGAGCCGTGCTGCGTCAGGTAGCTTCTGGCGGCGCAGACCACCATCGGCATGGAGCCGAGACGGGTGCTGTACAGGCTGGAGTCCTGTAGCGCGCCGACCCGGATGACGATGTCCAGCCCGTCGGCGATCAGGTCCGGTGCCGGAATGCCGCACACCAGATTGACCGACAGCCCTGGGTATTCTTTCAGCATGTCGGTGGTCATATTCGCCAGCACGTTTTGCGCCATGGTAGAGGAACTGCCGATGCGCAGCGTACCGATCGGGGTGTTGTTGAACGCATATAACTGCTCATGCACTTCCTGCGCTTCGTGCAACATGCGGCGGCAGCCGTGGTAGTAAATCCTGCCGGCTTCCGTCAGCCCGATGCTACGGGTGCTGCGGTTGAGCAATTTCACCTGCAATTCATCTTCCAGCCGGGTAACCGTCTGGCTGACGGCGGATACGCTCATCTGCAACTGACGGGCGGCGGCGGTGAACGAGCCGAATTCCACCACTCTGGCGAAGACCGACATGCTCTTTAATCGTTCCATTGTTAATCCTGGCTTAAAAGTGATTTAGATCACACTACGTAGATAACACAATAATAACGTTTCATAATATAGCCTGTCTGACTACAACTCGCAGGCCTGATTACCCATCCTGTCTGCCGTGGTCGTTCCGAAGGGTTTAAAAACGCTGATTTAACGCCGCAAGCGATATCTATTAAATCAGAGCCCGCCATCGTGATTATTCAGTTAAAGCTGTGTCTTTTACCCGCCGGCGGCGATGCCGACGGGAATGGGTGTTTACCTCATCTTCCCCGTCTCCGACACACAAGGTTGCTGATGCGAGCGACGGGCGGCGTGATGGTGAAAATAAGGAAAAGAGGATGAATTCACTCCCGGTCATGGTGCTGTTCGGCCTGTCGTTCCCGCCGGTGTTTTTTGTGCTGCTGATAACGCTGGCGCTGTTTTTTATCTGTATCCGACTGCTGCATCCCACGGGCATTTACGATCGGGTCTGGCACCCGGCTCTGTTTAATACCGCGTTGTTTGTCTGCCTGTTCTATCTGCTGTTTCGTTTCGGTCTTTGAGGTTGTTGTGAAAGCATCTGTTGTGAAAGTGATGATCAAAAAATTCAGCCGCATGGCGATCACGCTATTGCTGGTGTTGCTGGCTGCGGTAGCGCTGGTGCGCGTATGGTCGTTTTACACCGAATCTCCCTGGACCCGCGACGCCCGTTTCAGCGCCGATGTGGTGGCGATCGCCCCTGATGTCAGCGGCCTGCTGACCGATGTGAACGTGCAGGATAACCAGCCGGTGAAGCAGGGCGATGTGCTGTTCGTGATTGACCAGCCACGTTATCAGCAGGCACTGGAACAGGCGCAGGCGGACGTGGCCTACTATCAGGCGCTGGCTGATGAGAAAAAGCGGGAATCGGCGCGCCGTCAGCGTCTCGGCGTGCAGGCGATGTCGCGGGAAGAGATTGAACAGTCCGGCAATGCGCTGCAAACCACGCTGCATCAACTGGCGAAGGCGCAGGCGGAGCTGGAACTGGCGAAGCTTGATCTGGTGCGTACGGTGGTGCGTGCCCCGGCCGATGGCTGGATAACCAACCTGCATGTGCATGCCGGCGAATACATTACCCGCGGCGCCACTGCGGTAGCGCTGGTGAAAAAGGATTCGTTCTACCTGCTGGCCTATATGGAAGAAACCAAACTGGCGGGCGTGCGTCCCGGCTATCGGGTGGAAATCACCCCGCTGGGCAGCAACCAGATTCTGTTCGGCGCGGTAGATAGCATCGCCGCCGGGGTAACCAACAGCAGTAGCTCCGCCGATACCAAAGGGCTGGCGACGGTGGATTCCAATCTGGAGTGGGTGCGGCTGGCGCAACGGGTGCCGGTAAAAATTCGCCTCGAACAGCAATGGGGCGACCTGTATCCGGCCGGGACCACCGCCACGGTAGTGGTGACCGGTGAGCATACCCGCAACACCAAGCCGATGTCGCCGTTACTGCAACTGTTGCATCGCCTGCGCGAGTTCGGTTAAGCGAGCGTCTATGATGAACAGTCCCGCGTTTTTGCGCCTGCGGTTTGCCTTCAAACTCAGTACGGCTATCGTGCTGTCGCTGGTGCTGGGGTTTCATCTGCAACTGGAAACCCCGCGCTGGGCGACGCTGACCGCCGCGATTGTGGCGGCCGGCCCGGCTTTCGCCGCCGGCGGCGACCCGTTTTCCGGCGCGATTCGTCACCGTGGCATGCTCAGGGTGATCGGCACCTTTATCGGTTGTATCGGCGCGCTAGTTATCATCATCGCCACGGTGCGCGCGCCGGTGGTGATGCTGATGCTGTGCTGCCTGTGGGCGGGCGTCTGCGTCTGGATATCGTCGCTGGTAAAAGTGGAAAACGCCTATGTGTTCGCGCTGGCGGGCTACACGGCGCTGATCATCATTGTGACCAGCCAGAGCGCGCCACTGCGCATTCCGCAATTTGCCGTCGAGCGTTGCAGTGAAATCGTGCTGGGAATCGTCTGCGCCATTCTGGCCGACCTGCTGTTTTCGCCACGTTCTATAAAACAGGATATCGATCGGGCGGTGAATGAGTTGTTGGTGGGGCAATATCAGTTGCTGCAACGCTGCGTGAATGGCATGACGAAAGAGGAGCTGGACGCCGCGTGGAACGGGCTGGTGCGTAAAACGCACGCCATCAACGGCATGCGCAGCGTATTGATGATGGAGTCATCCCGCTGGCAGGGCGCCAACCGCCGGATAAAAACGCTGTTGACCCAATCCTGGATCATGATCACCCAGGCGTGCGAAACCCGGCTGACACTGCAGGATCATCCCGATGCCGTCAAAGGCGCGATTGCTATGATGCTGGAACAATCGGCGGATACCCCGGCGGAAATGCAGCGGCGTTTGCGACAGCTGCGTCATCTGGCGGCCGCGCACAGCCGCAGCCTGCCGCCGACGCTGGTGAGCTGGCTGGCGGCGGCGGCCCGCTATCAACTGCTGGCGAAAGGTGTGAGAACCAACGTGCGCATCAGCCAGAGCGAAGCGGCGTTACTGGATGCCGACGTGCCGGTGAAAGCCAGCTCGGCGGAAACCCATCACGCCATGATCAACGGCGTGCGTACCGGTGTCGCCACCGCGCTGGGGTGTCTGTTCTGGCTGCTTACCGGTTGGACATCCGGTAGTGTCTGCATGGTGATGATTGCGGTGGTGACCTCGCTGGCGATGCGGCTGCCCAATCCGCTGATGGCGGCGAAGGACTTTTTGGTCGGCACATTGGTGGCGCTGCCATTAGGCGCCGTGCTGTTCATGATGGTGCTGCCATCCACCCAGCAAAGCCTGCTGTTGTTGTGCCTGAGTCTCGGCGGCGTAGCGTTTGTGATCGGCATTGAGGTGCAGAAACGGCGGTTGGGGTCGCTGGGCGCGCTGGCCAGCACCATCAACATTCTGGTGTTGGATAACCCGATGACCTTCAACCTGGCACAGTTTCTCGATAACGCCATCGGGCAGATTATCGGTTGTTTTCTGGCGCTGATCGTCATTCTGCTGATTCGGGACAATACCCGCGACCGCACCGGGCGCACGCTACTTAACCGGTTTGTGTTCGGCGCGGTGTCGGCGTTGTCGACCCGTCCGGCCCGGCGGCGGGAGAATCACCTGCCCGCGTTGTATCAGCACCTGTTTTTGCTGCTGAACCTGTTTCCGGGGGAAATCGGTAAATACCGGCTGGCGCTGTCGCTGATCATGATGCATCAGCGCCTGCGGACGCTGGAATTGCCGGTCAGCCCCAGCCTGTCCGCTTTTCACCGCCAGATGCGGGCGACGGCAGAACAGGTGATTGACGCTACCCGCGACCGCAGTCACCATTTTTCCCGGTTGCTGGCGCAGATGGACGAGTATCAGCACCTACTGCGCGACCATCAGGTATCGGATGACGCGATTGATGCGGTTGGCCGCCTGACCGCGCTGTTGCATCGTCACAAACATGCGCTCGGCGACTGAGCCTGATTACAGCGGGTGATAGCCCTGCCACTGCGGCGGCGATACCCGCCCGGTTGGGTTAGCGGTCAGGTGGATGTGCCAGCGGTCCAGCAGGGTGAGCGGCAGGCAGTCGTCCACGTCGCGCAGATCGTCCTTGTGCTGCTGAAACACCTCGGTCAGCAGCACCGCTTTGGCGCGCTGTTTGGCTTGCTCCGCATCCGTCGCCACGAATAGCCCGAATTGATGTACCTCTGCCGGGTCGTGCGGCAAGTATCCGCCCATATTGATAAACCAGAGTTTTTCCCGTCCCTGAAACGGTTGGCGGCTGAGCGTGATATCATAGCCGTCCGCCCAATGGCAGGGGGTGTAGCTATCGACGTGGACCTGGCTTTTATCACCGAACCAGTTGGCCTTCAGCAGAGGAAATCCGTCTTGCGGGTGCTCCACCGCCGCGAACTGAACATCATGCAGTTCGATGTTGGCGCCCTGGGCGCGTCCGCCCACGTAATACATAAATAGCGTTGTCATGCGGGATCGATCCTCTCTGGTTGTGGCCTGCAATTTCGCTGTGTGGTTGATTACATAACGAAAACGTTTACCTTAACCGCTTGTAAGACAAATTGATATCAATGGAAGACGGAATAATGACACTGCATCTTTGGCTGGTTTACGTCGGCGTGATCACGGCGCTGATCGCCGTACCGGGGCCGTCGGCTCTGCTGAGTATGACGCACGGCCTGCGTTACGGACAACGACGCGCGCTGGCGACCGTGCTGGGCGGCGCGACCGGTTCGCTGGTGTTGATGACGGCGTCCGCGCTGGGGCTGGGCGCGATTCTGGCGGCGTCGGCCACCGCGTTTCTGGCGTTAAAGGTGGTCGGTGCGGCTTACCTGATTTGGCTCGGTATTTCCGCCTGGCGGACGCGGGAAAGCACCCTGACGCCGTCGGTTGAGGTGGAGGCGATCGCGCCGGGGTTGCCGAAGCTGTATCACCGCGGTTTTATGGTGGGGGTCAGCAATCCTAAAGATATCCTGTTCTTTGCCGCCTTGTTCCCCAATTTTATCGATACCAGCGCCCCGCAAGCGATGCAATTCGCACTGCTGGCGCTCACCTGGGTGGTGCTGGATTGCAGCATCATGTTCAGCTACGCCTGCATGGGGAATCGCGTTTCTGCGCTGTTTGCTCACCCTCGCCGCCTGCGGTTGTTCAACCGCGCCACCGGCACGCTGTTCATTTTCGCCGGCTCCGCACTGGTGGCATCAACCAAATAAAAACCGTTACACAAGGTGCCAGTGAGTGAGGCTGTTGACAAACAGCTGGGTTGTTTTATGAATGGTGATGTCTGTCAGATGAGTGAGTGATTTCGTGCGGGATAAACGGTGTAATTTCTTTGCAATTTCATCGCACGCACGACAAGAAGAGGCTCAAACGCCGCCTCTCCTTGACCACTGGCTAGGGGCTAAACTGTGCCGCTAACGCGGTTCCTTCGGCGTTCGACTTCGCTGTTCGGGCCGCCCATGACGTGCTCCAAACACGGCACGGGCTTTCACCGCATCCATGCGGCTCACCCGGCGAAGTCGCTCGCCTCAGCACAGTTTTTGACGCCGGAAAAACCCTTCATCTCGCACTGATCGCGTCTGTCAGCAATCTGAGGCACTGTAAGGTGCTTGCCTGGTATTATTCGGCTTCCGCCAGTTCACGCAAATACTGGAAAATCAGCCGGGCTGATTTGGGTGGCTTGTTGGCGGCTTTTTCTTTCTGGGCGTTACGTACCAGTGAGCGCAGTTGCTGGCGGTCGGCCTGCGGGTAAAGCGCAAGGATGTCCGGAACGGCACCGTCGCCTTCGGCGATCAGCCGGTCGCGCAACTGCTCCAGTTTGTGGAACAGCGATACCTGCTGGTTGTGGCGGTTGCGCAGCTTGTCCAGCGCGGTCTGGATGGGCTCCGGGTCGCGGGCACGAAGCATCTTGCCAATCAGCTGCAACTGCCGGCGGCGGCCTTCCTTAGTGATGCGCTGCGCCAGTTCAATCGCGGCGCGCAGGTCTTCATCCAGCGGGATGCGCTCCAGCGCGTTCTTACCCAGCTCAACCAGCTCGGTACCCAGTGCCTTCAGGGCTTCAGCATCGCGTTTGATCTCGCTTTTGCTGACCCAGATTATCTCTTCGTCGTCATCGTCCTGGCTGGCGTCCGGGACGTCATCCTGCCAGTCTTCGGGATGTTTGTTCATCGTGGCTCCCCAATAAAAGAGGCTGATCCTATCAGGTTATGGGCTTTGTGCGAAATTGTCCGCTGATCCTGTTAGACTCAATTACAGGCTACCTCATTTTACGTCTGAGGTAAGGTGACGAATAGCAGGCGGACAGCATTCGTTGCATCATGGATTATCTGAATGTTTTCTTACTCATTATGGCAAATCGATGACAATAATCACTCAGGTTGCAGAACAGCGTAAAGTGCTGGAACAGGCGGTATCGCAGGCGCTGGAACTGGCCCGTGCCGGTTCTGATGCGGCGGAAGTTGCCGTCACGAAAACAACGGGGATCAGCGTCAGCTCCCGGTATGGTGAAGTTGAAAACGTCGAATTCAACAGTGACGGTGCGCTTGGCATCACCGTCTACTATCAGCAGCGCAAGGGCAGCGCGTCGTCCACCGATATGAGCCCGGACGCGATTGCACGCACGGTGCAGGCGGCGCTGGATATTGCCCGTTACACCTCGGTTGACCCATGCTCTGGCCCGGCGGACAAGGATCTGCTGGCGTTTGAGGCGCCGGATCTGGATCTGTTCCACCCGGCGGAGCTGGACGCCGATCGCGGTATCGAGCTGGCCGCCGCCGCCGAACAGGCGGCGCTGAAGGCCGACAAACGCATCACCAACACCGAAGGCGGCAGTTTTAACAGCCACTATGGCATCAAGGTGTTCGGCAACAGCCACGGCATGCTGCAAAGCTACTGCTCCAGCCGCCATTCCATGTCGGTCAGCGTGATTGCCGAGCACAACGGCGATATGGAGCGCGATTACGCCTACACCATCGGACGTGCGCTGGGCGATCTGGACTCGCCGGCGTGGGTCGGTGAAGAGTGCGCCCGCCGTACGCTGGCGCGCCTGTCGCCACGTAAACTGGCTACCATGGAGGCGCCGGTGATGTTCTCAGCCGAGGTGGCGACCGGGTTGTTCGGTCATCTGGTCGGCGCCATCAGCGGCGGCAGCGTCTATCGTAAATCCACCTTCCTGCTGGATAGTCTCGGCAAACAGATTCTGCCGGAATGGCTGACCATTCAGGAACTGCCGCATTTGCGTAAAGGGCTGGCGTCGACTCCGTTCGACAGCGAAGGCGTTCGCACCGAACAGCGCGATATCGTCAAAGAGGGCGTGCTGCAAACCTGGCTGCTGACCACCTATGCCGGTCGTAAGCTGGGCATGAAGAGCACCGGTCATGCCGGCGGGATTCATAACTGGCGTATTGCCGGGCGCGGGCTGGATTTTGACGGCATGCTGAAGGAAATGGGCACCGGCTTGCTGGTCACCAGCCTGATGGGGCAGGGCGTCAGTGCGGTAACCGGGGATTATTCCCGCGGCGCCGCCGGATTCTGGGTGGAGAACGGCGAAATTCAGTATCCGGTGAGCGAAATCACCATCGCCGGCAACCTGAAAGATATGCTGCGTAACATGGTGACCATCGGTGATGATATCGAGACGCGCAGCAATATCCAGTGCGGTTCGGTGTTGCTGCCGTCGATGAAGATCGCCGGGGTATAAGGTTCCTTTTCACCGATATTAACTGCTGCACCGGCATTGGCTGTTGCACAGACATTGACTGCTGCACAGACATTGACTGCCCGGATATTCAGGGCAGTCGTTTGGCGCATTTCGGCGTTATCAGCGGTGGTATTCACCCGCCGCTTCCGGCTGGTAGAGCAGTTCCATCACTTCAATCCGCGTTTCTTCGCCATTCGGCAACGGCCAGGCAATGCTGTTGCCGACATGCATGCCGAGCAGCGCGGCTCCCAGCGGCGCCATGACCGAAATCTGTTCCCGGCTGTCTTTCAGGCTGGCCGGATAGACCAGCGTGCGGATATGTTCTTCCGTCGTGAGCAGGTCGCGGAACCGAACCCGGCTATTCATGGTGACCACATCTCCTGGGATCTCGACCGGCTGGACGATATCCGCCCGATCCAGTTCTTCGCTCAGGGCCTGCGCCACCTCGGTATCGGCAAAAGCGGGCTGCTCCAGCAGCGCATCCAGGCGTTCGGCATCCAGCTCGCTAATCGTCAGGTGCGGTTTATCCATATGTTTCTCCAGTTTTTGCAATAACTGATAACAACGCCCCCGCCACGAAGGGCAGGGGCATAAGTTAATCCGATGGTAGCAGGGATGCCAGGAACTTACCGCATAAAAACGTACCGCATAAAAAGGAAGAGATCGGGATCACGAATGGCGACTTGCGCCAGCGGGAGGAAATGCGACAGATTAATCCTCGTCAAACCCGGCTTCAAATAGCTGAATAACCGCCGCCAGCGCCTGTTCTTCATCCGACCCGGTAACTTCCACTTCGATATGGCGCCCTTTGGCCGAATCCAGCATCAGCATGGCGATGACGCTGCTGGCGTCGGCTTCGGTGCCGCTTTCATTGCGTAGCAACACCGCGGAGTCAAAGCTTTGTACCAGCTCGAACAGCTTCATGGCCGGGCGGGCGTGCATCCCTAAGCGGTTTTTCACTTCAACGGTTTGCCTGACGGTCATGATTTGCGTTTTTCCAGCGTACGGTGGCGTGACTGTACGTTTTTGCCACGGGAACGAAAGTAATCCGCCAGTTGCTCGGCGATGTAGACGGAACGGTGCTTACCGCCGGTACAGCCGATGGCGACGGTAAGATAGCTGCGGTTGTTGGTTTCCAGCATTGGCAGCCACAGTTCCAGGTAGCTGCGGGTCTGATAGATGAAGTTGTGGACTTCGGTGTGCCGGTCAAGAAACGCGGCCACCGGTTTATCCAGACCCGTCATCGGACGCAGTTTCGGGTCCCAGTGGGGGTTAGGCAGGAAACGCACGTCAAACACGTAGTCCGCGTCAATCGGGATGCCGTGCTTGTAGCCGAATGACTCGAAGACCATGGTCAGCTCGCGCTCGCGTTTGCCCAGTAAGCGGGTGCGCAACATTTCTGCTAATTCATGCACCGACATTTCCGAGGTATCGATGATCAGATCGGCGCGCGAGCGCAGCGGCTCCAGCAAATCGTTTTCTTCATCGATAGCGCTTTCCAGCGACAGGTTTTTGCTGGAGAGCGGGTGCAGGCGACGGGTGTCGCTGTAACGCCGAATCAGCGTATTGCGATCGGCGTCCAGAAACAGCAGTTGGGGAGAAAAACTCTGGGGCAGGCGGGTCAGGGCATGTTCCAGCACTTCCGGCGTTTCCGGCAGGTTGCGCACGTCAATGCTGACCGCCGCGGAGATATTTCGTTCCGCCAGCGTGTGCGCCAGCTCGGGCAACAGCACCACCGGCAGGTTATCTACACAATAGAAACCCATGTCTTCCAGCGCGCGCAGGGCTACGGATTTCCCCGAACCTGAACGACCACTGACAATCATCAGCACCATCTGACGACTCCCCCCTGGCAGCGGGATGGTGAATGTCCACCGCCACAGTTAGCTAACTTCGTTTTCCCGGCAGGGCCGGCATCCTGTCAGGCTCGCGCCTGCTGTTACGCGTGTTGTGGAAAGCAGCCGAAACCGGCGCCCGCCAGCCGTCAGGGCTGGTCGGACAGATCCGCTTCCGTCATGATCTGATACAGCTCGTCATCGCTTTGAGCGGCGCGCAGCCGCTTACACACGGTTTTATCCGCCAGCCGTTTGGCGACGAGCGACAAAGTATGTAAGTGGGTTTTACATTGTTCAGTGGGAACCAGCAAGGCAAAAAGCAGATCGACCGGCTGGTTGTCGATGGCGTCAAAGGCGATCGGCTGTTCCAACTGGATAAAGACGCCGACCGCGCCCAGCGTATTCTCGTCTTCCAGCTTGCCGTGCGGAATGGCGATGCCATTGCCGATGCCGGTGCTGCCCATGCGTTCCCGGGTCAGAATCGCTTCAAACACCATCTGCGGCGGCAGGTTGAGCTGTCTGGCGGCCAGTTCACTGATGATTTCCAGTGCGCGCTTTTTGCTCTGACAGTGGACGGCGCTACGCGTGCACTCCTTACGGAGAACAGCGCTAAGTTGCATAACGGGCTCGTTGTTCATGATACGTTCACTTAACGACACTGTTGCCTTAGGTTACCGGCCCGCCATCACACAGTGGGCCGGTTGCTGTCCCTGCACCTGAAACGGCAAAAATCAGTGCTGTTTCAGTTTATCCTTATGTTTGTTTAACTGTCTTGCCAGCTTGTCGATCAAGAGATCGATGGCGGCATACATATCATCCGCTTCCGATGTGGCATGCAGCTCACCTCCGTTGACGTGGATGGTGGCATCCGCAATGTGCAGGATCTTTTCCACTTTCAGTACCACGTACACCTGATTGATACGATCAAAGTATTGCTCAAGTTTGGCGAATTTTAAGTTTACGAATTCACGCAGAGCATCGGTAATTTCGACGTGGTGTCCGGTAATGTTAAGCTGCATATCGTCTTCCTTCTCATGTAGGGGTCAAACCAGCTGTTTGCGTTGGTTTGACGGCGGGATAGATAAAGACTCTCGATACTTGGCGACAGTGCGGCGGGCCACAATGATTCCCTGTTCGGAAAGCAGTGAGGTCAGCTTGCTGTCGCTCAGCGGTTTAGCGGGGTTTTCCGCTGCAATGAGTTTCCTGACCAGCGCGCGGATAGCGGTGGATGATGCCTCGCCGCCGTTGTCGGTGTTGACGTGGCTGGAAAAGAAATACTTCAGCTCAAAAATACCGCGCGGACTGTGCAGAAATTTCTGGGTCGTTACGCGGGAAATGGTGGACTCGTGCATGTCCACGGCCTGGGCGATATCCGCCAGCACCATGGGTTTCATGAATTCTTCGCCGTGTTCGAAGAACGCCTGCTGTTGTTCCACAATGCAGCGGGTCACCTTCAGCAGAGTATCGTTACGGCTTTCCAGACTCTTGATGAGCCAGCGGGCTTCCTGCAAATGGCTGCGAATAAACTGGCCATCGCTGTCGTTGCGCGCGCTGCTGCCGAGTGCGGCGTACTGTTGGTTGATCTGCAAACGCGGCACGCTGTCGGTATTAAGCTCCACCGCCCAGTGGCCCTGAATTTTGCGCACCAGCACATCCGGAATGACATACTCGGATTCGCCGGTGTTGATCGACTGCCCCGGGCGCGGATCCAGCGACTGGATCAACGCCAGCGCTTCTTTCAGCACTTCTTCCTTAAGACGGCTGGTGCGGATCAGGGTACGGAAGTCATGGTTGGCGAGCAGGTCGAGGTATTCGCTGACGATGAGTCTGGCCTCGGCCAGACGGGGAATGCCATTGTCGAACTGCGATAGCTGCACCAGCAGGCATTCGCGCAGATCGCGGGCGGCCACGCCGACAGGGTCGAAGCGTTGTACGCGCTTGAGCACCGCTTCCACTTCTTCAAGCGTCACATCGTCGTTACCGATGCTGTCGCGGATATCGTCCAGCGACACGGTCAGGTAGCCGGTGTTGTCCACCGCGTCCACGATAGACGTGGCGATGGCGGAATCCGTGTCGGAAAACGGCGTCAGTTCCACCTGCCACATCAGGTAATCCTGCAGCGTCTGGGTGGTTTCGCCCTGATAGACCGGCAGCTCTTCGTCACGGTAGTCAGTGCTGGTGCCGGACGGCGTGCCGGCGGTGTAGATTTCATCCCAGGCGGCGTCGAGCGGCAGCTCGTCGGGCATATCCTTCTGCTCCAGCGCCTCGCGGGTATCCAGCGTTTCGCTGTCGCTGCTTTCCTGGGTTTCCACTTCGTCATGAATATCGGCCTGCTCCAGCAACGGGTTGCCTTCCAGCGCCAGTTGGATTTCCTGCTGGAGTTCAAGCGTGGACAACTGCAGCAGGCGGATGGCCTGCTGTAACTGCGGTGTCATAGCCAGTTGCTGGCTGAGCCTGAGTTGCAAACCTTGCTTCATAACGTGCGCTAACTTCCTTTTTGAATGATCAACCTAAAATGACGTTATCAGAGTCGGAAGCCTTCGCCCAGATAGACTCGTTTTACCTGCTCATTCGCCAGTATATCCATCGGTGAGCCGTGGGCAATAAGCTGGCCCTGACTAACGATATAAGCACGTTCACAGACATCGAGCGTTTCGCGAACGTTATGGTCGGTAATCAACACGCCTAATCCGCTATCGCGCAGATGCTCAATGATTTTCTTGATGTCGATGACCGAAATCGGGTCTACCCCTGCAAAGGGTTCGTCCAGCAGGATGAATTTGGGGTTGGCGGCCAGCGCCCGGGCGATTTCCACCCGGCGGCGTTCACCACCGGACAGCGATTGTCCCAAACTATCGCGCAGGTGAACAATATGAAACTCTTCCATTAGTTCGTGGGCGCGATCCTGCTGCTGTTCACGGGTCAGATCTTTTCTGATTTCCAGCACCGCCATCAGGTTGTCGTAGACGCTCAGACGCCGAAAAATCGAGGCTTCCTGCGGCAGGTAACCGATGCCGCGGCGGGCGCGATCGTGCAGCGGCAGCAGGCTGATGTCTTCATCGTCGATCACGATGCGGCCTTCGTCGCGCGGGACGATACCGACAACCATGTAGAAGGTGGTGGTTTTGCCGGCCCCGTTGGGCCCAAGCAGCCCGACGATTTCGCCCGAATTCACATTCAGGCTGACGTTCTCCACCACTTTGCGGCCTTTATACGCCTTGGCCAGATTTTCGGCGATTAGTGTTGCCATGGGTTAGCGCGTTACTCACTGTTGTTTGGTGGGCTTGCCGGTGTTGCCGCTGGGCTTGGCGCCGTTCTGGGTGCCTTTGTCCTGCAACTGCGTCGGGACCAGCACGGTGGTGACTCGCTTGCCTTTGTCGCTGAACGCTTCCATCTGCTGCTGCTGCACCAGATAAGTGATGCGGTCGCCTTTGACGTTGCTGTCCAGCTGTTCCAGATAGGCGTCGCCGGTCAGAATAACCAGCTGTTTGTCCATTTCGTAACGCATCTTCTGAGAATGGCCTTTGACCGGCTTGCCGTTGTCCTGCATCTGATAGAAGGTAGCCGGGTTGCCGTAACCCTCGATCACTTCATGGCCCTGTTGGCCGTTAGGACGGGTGACCACCACCTTGTCGGCCTGCGCTTTTATTGAGCCCTGCGTGACGATAACGTTGCCGGTGAACGTCACCACATTGCCCTGCATGTCCAGCGCCTGCTGATCGGAGGTGATGTGGATGGGTTGATCGGTGTCGCCGGTCAGCGCCAGTGCCGGAACACTGACGGCAAAAAGCGAGCTGGCGATCAGTATGCTGTGTAAAACATTAATTTTTTGGTTGGATTTCATAATAGGATTTTACCTTATCGATCAGCTCAGCGGTTTTGCTGCGCAGATTTCCGCGCATTTTCAGTCCGTTAGAAGTAAAGTTGACACCGTACAGGGTGACTTCGTCATCCGACGTCACGTCCTGCGTAACCAGATTTATCTGCGCATTATCCGTTTTAATTCGCTCCAACTGTGAGTCGTTGGTCAGGCTGTTGACCTCGACATGACCGTACAGATACAGCATGCGATCTTTCGTCAGTTTGGCGCGGTCGGCCCGTACCGACCAGGTGGCGACGGTTTGTTCATTAAACATGGTCGCCACCGGCTGGGTAAACCAGCTTACCTGGTCGGCGTTGTAGTGCTCCGCTTTTTCGGCCACCAGCTTGTAACTCAGCTTTCCGGTCGGGTCATACACCACGGTAATGTTTTGCTGCATGGTATAGGCCGGATCATTATTCTGCACTTCCGTCGGCCCATTTCCCGCACGCTGGTTTGTCAGATTTAACCCGATCAGCACCAACGCAATCAATGCCAGCAACAGCGTTAGCCAGCGTTTTGTTTTACTCATATCGACAGCCCTTTGGCGAAGTCCAGTTTACCCTGCGCCAGCAGAATAAGATCGCAAATCTCTCTGACCGCGCCGCGGCCGCCGGCAATACGCGTCACATAGTGCGCGTTGGGCAGCAGCAACGGATGGGCGTCGGCCACCGCGACGCTCAACCCTGTCTCGGCCATCACCGGCCAGTCGATCAGATCATCGCCGATGTAGGCGACCTGGCTGGCGGTGAGCGACAGTGTATCCAACAGCTCGCGGAAGGCCAAAAGCTTATCCGACTGTCCCTGATATAAATGGCGGATACCCAGCGTCTGGCAGCGGTCGACAAGCAGCTGCGACGAACGGCCGGTGATAATCGCCACGTCGACGTCGGACGTCAGCAGGCAGCGAATGCCGTAGCCGTCGCGAACGTTGAAGGCTTTCAGTTCTTCGCCCTGATTGCCCATGTAGATCAGGCCGTCGGAAAGTACGCCATCGACATCGCAGATTAACAGCCGTATATCACGGGCGCGTTGCATGACCTGGGTATCGACAGGCCCGTAGCAGGTATCGGTTTGCGGCCGGATTTCACTCATTCACACATATCCTTGGTTTTTCATTCTGCGTTGTACTCACGCCGCCGATTCATACCACGCCGGCGCGCAGCATATCGTGCATGTGGACGATCCCCCGCAGGCGGTCGTCCTCCGCCACCAGCAGTGAGGTGATATGGCGGGATTGCATCAGATTCAGGGCGTCCACCGCCAGCGTTTGCGGCGTAACCCGGATACCGCCGCGCGTCATCACATCGGCGATGCCGGCGCTGTTAAGATCGATATTCATGTCGAACACCCGGCGTAAGTCACCATCGGTAAAGATGCCTTCGATACGATCGTCCGGGCCGCAAATCACCGTCATCCCCAGATTCTTGCGGGTAATCTCCAGCAACGCGTCACGCAGCGACGCATCGCGGCCGACGCGGGGGATCTCGTCGCCAGTGTGCATGATATCGTTGATCCGCAACAAAAGTTTGCGGCCAAGTGCGCCGCCGGGGTGCGACAACGCGAAATCTTCGGCGGTAAAGCCGCGCGCCTGCAACAGCGCGACGGCCAGCGCATCGCCCATCACCAGCGTAGCGGTGGTGCTGGAGGTCGGCGCCAGACCCAGCGGGCAGGCTTCCTGCGATACATGGACGCAAAGATGGATGTCCGCCGCTTTGGCCATCGTGCTTTCCGGATTGCCGGTCATGCAGATCAGGCACACCTGCAGGCGCTTCAACACCGGGATGAGCGCCAGAATTTCATGGGACTCGCCGGAGTTGGAAATGGCGATCACGATATCCTGCGCGGTAATCATGCCTAAATCGCCGTGGCTGGCTTCGCCGGGGTGGACAAAAAAGGCGGGCGTGCCGGTGCTGGCAAAGGTGGCCGCCATCTTGCAGCCGATATGCCCCGACTTGCCCATACCCATCACCACTATCTTGCCGTGGCAGTAAAACATTTTCTCGCAGGCGCGCGAAAAATTGTCGTCAATGTATTGATCCAACTGCGCAAGGCTGTCGCGTTCGATGGACAGTACCTGCCGGCCGGCGGTCTGGAAATCGAAACCAGGTTGTAGCTCGAAATGTGACATGTAAAACATCCTGCGTTGCCAATGCTCTGGCTATGAGAACAAGAACAGCATCGAAAGGTACGCGATGAACGCACACAACAGCAATGCCCCCGCGCCCTGACCAATGCGCCGTTTCTGGCGAAGACAAAGAACCGTCAGGAGTGCGCTGACCCCCAGCATCACCCAATAGTCGCGCGCAAACGCGAGCGGATTCACCGCACCGGGGGACAGGAGCGCTGGCACGCCCAGCACTATCACGATATTAAAGATATTGGAACCAATCAGGTTGCCGAGCGCGATGTCGTCCTCTTTCTTTAGGGTGCCGACGATCGCGGTCGCCAATTCCGGCAGACTGGTGCCGACGGCCAGCACCGTGAGCCCGATGGTCAGTTCACTGATATTAAAGTAATTGGCGATGACAGTGGCGTTATCGATCACAATCCGTGCTGACATCGGCAGAATAATCAGGCCGATCAGCAGCCATAGCAGCGCCACAGTCTGGTTGTTCTCTCTGGGCAGCTCGGCCATCTGTTCCCGGGTCAGGCTGTCGTCGCCACGGTTCTGGGCGGCGCGCGCCATACGCAGCATCAGCACGATACAACCACCGGCCGTCAGCAGCAGAATCACGCCATCCAGGCGACTCAGGAAGCTGTCGTGCAGCAGTACGCCGCACAGCAGCGTCACCACCAGCATGGGCGGCAGTTCCTGACGCAACAGGGGGGAATGAAAAGTCAACGGGCGAATCAGCACGGCGCTGCCGAGGATTAGCAGAATGTTGGCGATGTTTGAACCCAATACGTTGCCGACCGCCATGTCGGTCTGATGGTTGAGCGCGGCGGTCACGGATACCATCAGTTCGGGCAGCGAGGTGCCCATGCCTACAATCGTCATGCCGATAATCATCGGCGGTACGCCAAAGGTGCGGGCCAGTACGGCGGCGCCATACACCAGACGGTCGGCGCCATAAACCAGTAATACTAAACCAACAATTAACAGTACTGTCGCAAAAAGCATGCAGCGTCCTTTATTCAGGTATAATCACCGGTTTATTGGCGAACAAACCAGTATTTCTGGACGAATAATAAGCAAAACCGCCATTTTTCCTCGTTAGCGCTAATTCTGACTGCGCAGGGCGAAAAAGTAAAACCAATGGCAATTTTGGTCACGAACCGGTGTCCTGATTCTGTAACAGTGAAGGGGCCAGCGTAACACCCTGGAAGACAGTTGTCGGGGCTGTGCGGCGCAAAAATGTGAAAACGGGCGGCTGCTATCGGCGGCCGTTGAGGAAAGAGACTATGAACCACGAAAATCTGGTAGAAATTCGCGGGCTCAGTTTCCGGCGGGGCAACAGGCCGATTTTTTCGGATGTCTCGCTGAACGTGCCAAAACAAAAAATCACGGCCATCATGGGGCCGTCCGGCATCGGTAAAACCACGCTGCTGCGTCTGATTGGCGGGCAACTGCAACCGGACAGCGGCGAAATCTGGTTCGACGGGGAAAATATTCCGACTCTTTCCCGTTCCCGTTTGTATGAGACTCGTAAGAAAATGAGCATGCTGTTTCAGTCCGGTGCGCTGTTTACCGATCTGAACGTGTTCGACAATGTCGCCTGGCCGCTGCGCGAACATACGCAACTGCCCGAGCCGCTGCTGCACAGCACGGTGATGATGAAGCTGGAAGCGGTTGGGTTGCGCGGCGCGGCGGAACTGATGCCGTCGGAGCTATCAGGGGGGATGGCGCGACGGGCGGCGCTGGCGCGCGCCATTGCGCTCGACCCGCAGCTGATCATGTTCGATGAGCCGTTTGTCGGCCAGGATCCGATCACCATGGGCGTGTTGGTGAAGCTGATCGACGAGTTGAATCATGCGCTTGGCGTGACCTGCATCGTGGTGTCTCACGATGTGCCGGAAGTGCTGAGCATTGCCGATTATGCTTACATCATTGCCGATCAACGCGTGGTGGCGGAAGGCTCGCCGGCTGAATTGCAGCAAAATGGCGACCCGCGCGTGAGGCAGTTTCTGGATGGCATTGCTGATGGCCCGGTGCCGTTCCGCTATCCGGCAGGCGATTATCAGCGTGGGCTGTTAGGCTTGGGGAGTAAGTAATTCATGCTATTACAGGCATTAGCGTCGTTGGGACGCGTTGGCATTCAGGTTTGCGCCGCTTTCGGGCGTGCCGGGTTGATGCTATTCAATGCGCTGGTTGGAAAGCCGGAACCGGCCAAACAGTGGCCGCTGCTGCGCAAGCAACTGTATAGCGTCGGCGTGCAGTCGCTGCTGATCATCATGGTATCCGGCGTATTCATCGGTATGGTGCTGGGGTTGCAGGGGTATCTGGTCCTGACTACCTACAGCGCTGAAGCCAGTCTGGGCATGATGGTGGCGCTGTCATTGCTGCGCGAACTGGGGCCGGTGGTGACCGCGTTACTGTTCGCCGGGCGCGCCGGTTCAGCCCTGACGGCGGAAATCGGGCTGATGAAGACCACCGAGCAGTTATCCAGTATGGAGATGATGGCGGTGGACCCGTTGCGTCGCGTCGTGGCGCCGCGCTTTTGGGCCGGAGTGATCTCCATGCCGCTGCTGACGGTGATTTTTGTCGCCGTCGGTATCTGGGGCGGGGCGCTGGTCGGCGTGGACTGGAAAGGCATCGACAGCGGCTTTTTCTGGTCGGCGATGCAGAACGCAGTGGAGTGGCGGAAAGACTTGCTTAACTGCGTAATCAAGAGCCTGGTGTTTGCCATTACCGTTACCTGGATTGCGCTGTTCAACGGTTATGACGCGATTCCGACGTCAGAAGGCATCAGCCGCGCGACGACCCGCACCGTGGTGCACTCGTCGCTGGCGGTACTGGGATTGGATTTTGTGCTGACAGCACTGATGTTTGGGAAATGAGTCGATGCAAACAAAGAAACATGAAATTTGGGTTGGCGTATTCATGCTGATTGCGCTGTGCGCCATAGTCTTTTTATGTCTGAAAGTCGCCGACCTGAAATCGCTGGGGCAACAACAGACCTACCGTTTGTACGCGACCTTCGACAATATCGGCGGTCTTAAAGCGCGTTCTCCGGTGAAAATCGGCGGGGTGGTGATTGGCCGGGTGGCGGATATTTCGCTGGACACCAAGACGTATCTGCCGCGGGTGGCGATAGATATTGATAAGCGTTACGACCACATCCCGGATACCAGTTCGCTGGCGATTCGCACCTCCGGTCTGCTGGGAGAACAGTATCTGGCGCTGAACATGGGTTTTGAAGACGAGGATATGGGAACGTCGATTCTGAAAGACGGCGGCACCATTCAGGACACCAAGTCGGCCATGGTCCTGGAGGACCTTATCGGTCAATTCCTATATAAGAGCGGCGGCAGCAATACTGACAATGCCAGCCAGAATAATGCCAGTCATGACACGGTTAGCCCAAATAATGCGAATCCGAGCCATGCCAAACCGGTAGAGACCAAACCCGCGGAGAATAGCGGCGAGGCGGCAAAACCTGAATCTGGCGCAAAACCAGCCCAACAGCCTTGAGAGGACACAGCATGTTGAAACGTTTATTGATGGTGGCTTTGTTGGTCGTGGCCCCGTTGGTCAGCGCGGCTGATCAGACCAACCCTCAGACCAACCCTAAGATTGACCAGACTAACCCGTATTCGCTGATGAATGAAGCGGCGAACAAAACCTTCAACCGCCTTAAGAATGAACAATCGCTCATTAAGCAGGACCCCAACTATCTGCGTACCGTGGTGCGTGAAGAACTGCTGCCTTATGTGCAGGTGAAGTATGCCGGCGCATTGGTGCTGGGCCAGTATTACAAGAACGCCACGCCGGATCAGCGAGAGGCCTATTTCAAGGCGTTCGAGGTTTATCTGGAGCAGGCATATGCTCAGGCGCTGGCGTCTTATCACGGCCAGACTTACGAGATCGCATCGGAGCAGCCGCTAGGTAACGCCGAGAAAGTTTCCATTCGTGTGACCATTACCGATAACGGCGGCCGCCCACCGATTCGTCTGGATTTCCAGTGGCGTAAGAACACCAAAACCGGTTACTGGCAGGCGTATGACATGATCGCCGAAGGGGTGAGCATGATTACCACCAAGCAGAATGAGTGGGCGTCCACGCTGCGCCAGAGCGGGGTAGACGGTTTGACTAAGCAGTTGCAGGCCGCGGCACAGCAGCCGATTTCGCTGGGCCAGAAAAATGGCTGACGCGCTGCGCTGGCGACAGGACGACGGCGCCCTGCGTCTGGAAGGCGATCTTGACCGGAATACGCTGTTGCCGCTGTGGCAGCAGCGCGAAGCACTGCTGAACGACAGCAGCGTGCTGGATGTCGGTCAGGTGGCGCGGGTGGATTCTTCCGGGCTTGCCCTGTTGGTGCATTTTTATCATCAGCAGGAACAGCGTGGAAAATCGCTGGCGATTATCGGCGCCAGCGATCGGCTTCGCACCCTGATCCAGTTATATAACCTGAGTGAAATCATTCCGGTTCGGCCGGCTGACTGAATGCTGCATTCCGGTTAGTGTCGATCCCCCTTGTCGCGCGTGCGCAAGGGGGATTTCTTTTGTTTAAGATAACGACAGATTCATCTAAGATACCACCCTGTTTATCATCCCCCTGACGTAGAATCGAGAGCAATGGAAAACAACGAAATTAAAGACGTGCTGATGAGCGCGCTGGCGCTGCAGGAAGTGCATGTTTCCGGTGACGGCAGCCACTTCCAGGTCATTGTGATAGGTGAGTTGTTCAAGGGTATGAGCCGCGTAAAACAGCAGCAGACGGTCTACGCGCCGCTGATGGAATATATCGCGGATAACCGCATTCATGCGTTGTCGATCAAGGCTTATACCCCTGAAGAATGGCAGCGCGACCGCAAACTGAGCGGTCTGTAATTCAGCGGCCACCCCCCGGTCGTGCTATTGAGTCTGAACATTGAGAAATCGTCACTATGGATAAATTTCGTGTGCAGGGTCCAACCCGGCTCGCTGGTGAAGTCACCATTTCCGGCGCTAAAAACGCAGCTCTGCCTATTCTGTTTGCCGCATTGCTGGCTGAAGAGCCGGTAGAAATCCAGAACGTTCCCAAGCTGCGTGATATCGACACTACCATGAAGCTGCTGAGCCAACTGGGCGCGCGCGTCGAGCGTAACGGCTCCGTGCATGTGGATGCCAGCACGGTTAACGTGTTCTGCGCACCCTATGATCTGGTGAAAACCATGCGTGCCTCCATTTGGGCGTTGGGGCCGCTGGTGGCGCGCTTTGGTCAGGGTCAGGTGTCGTTGCCGGGCGGCTGCGCCATCGGCGCCCGTCCGGTTGATTTGCACATCAATGGCCTGGAACAGTTGGGCGCGAACATCACGCTGGAAGAAGGGTACGTGAAAGCCACGGTCGACGGTCGGCTGAAAGGCGCGCACATTGTGATGGATAAGGTTAGCGTTGGCGCGACCGTTACTATCATGAGTGCCGCGACGCTGGCGGTGGGCAAAACCATCATTGAGAACGCGGCGCGCGAGCCGGAAATTGTCGATACCGCGAATTTCCTCAATACGCTGGGCGCCAAAATCAGCGGCGCGGGCAGCGACAAAATCGTTATCGAAGGTGTGGAACGTCTGGGCGGCGGTGTCTATCGCGTGCTGCCGGACCGCATTGAGACTGGTACTTTCCTGGTGGCGGCCGCGGTGTCCGGCGGTAAGGTCATGTGCCGTCACACCCGTCCGGATACGTTGGATGCGGTGCTGTCCAAACTACGTGAAGCGGGCGCTGATATTGAAATCGGCGAAGACTGGATCAGCCTGGACATGCATGGTCGCCGCCCGAAAGCGGTCAACGTGCGTACCGCTCCGCATCCGGGATTCCCGACCGATATGCAGGCGCAGTTCAGCCTGTTGAATCTGGTGGCGGAAGGCACCGGTGTTATCACCGAAACCATTTTCGAAAACCGCTTCATGCATATCCCCGAACTGATTCGTATGGGTGCGCAGGCGGAAATCGAGAGCAACACGGTGATTTGCCATGGCGTCGGACACCTGTCCGGTGCACAGGTAATGGCGACCGATTTACGTGCTTCGGCCAGTCTGGTGCTGGCGGGATGCATCGCGGAAGGCACCACGCTGGTGGATCGTATTTATCATATCGATCGCGGTTACGAACGCATTGAAGACAAATTGCGCGCGCTGGGCGCCAACATTGAACGTGTGAGCGCTAACGACTAACCGTTCTTCCATGCCGGGTGGCCTGTTTGCCACCCGGCATTCCCGAGCGGGGTTCGGCTCAGTCGCTGGGGTATTCCTGAATAGTCATATCGAGCTTTATTTCCTGATTATCACGGAAAATCACCACCGGAATGACTGAACCGGGGCGAATCTCCGCCACCTGATCCATGGTTTCTATTACCGAACGCGCCGGTTTGTTGTTGACCTCCAGCAGCAGGTCGCCCTCTTTGATGCCAGCCTTATCCGCTGGACCTCCGGTTTCTACCTGATTGACGACGATGCCCTGTAGCCGTTCCAGACCGGTGACCTGATTGCCCAGCCGTTCGCGCTGCGCGCCGCTAATGCCGATATAACCACGAATTACCCGCCCGTCGCGGATTAGCTTGTTCATGATCTTGGTCGCCAGCGCGACCGGAATGGCAAAGCCGATGCCTTCCGGCGTACCGCCATCGTTACTTTTATCAAATGACAGCGTGTTGATGCCGACCAGCTCGCCCAGTGTGTTAACCAGCGCGCCGCCGGAGTTGCCGCGGTTGATGGAGGCGTCGGTTTGTAGAAAATTCTGCCGGCCGGAGGAACTCAGCCCAACCCGACCGGTCGCGCTGACAATCCCTTGAGTCACCGTCTGGCCAAGGTTGTAGGGGTTGCCGATAGCCATCACCACATCGCCGACATGGAACACCCGTTTCGGATTGATGGGGATCTCCGGCAGATTTGCGCCTTCGATTTTCAGTACCGCCAGATCGGTCAGGCTGTCTGAACCCACCAACAGCGCTTCAAAGATGCGGCCATCCTGCAACGTGACCACGATCTGCTCGGCATTGCTGATCACATGTTTATTGGTCAGGATGTACCCTTTGTTGTTCATGATCACGCCAGAACCCAGCGTGCGAATGTTTAGTTCGTTTTTGGCGGTTGGATCATTGGCCTGATTGTATACGTTCACCACGGCTGGCGCGGCGCGGCGCACTCCCTGATAATAGCTGACCGGGGTTTCCTGGCTGTTGTCGCCGCCGGATTTGAGCAACCCCTGGTTGGAACGCAGCGCCGGGATTGCCAGCAGCAGGATGCCGGCCACGATGACACCGAACAGCGCCGAACGTAACAGTTTGGTTAGCATGAGCGTTTTGGGTGTATAAAGAAGGTTGGATCGCAGAATATCAGAGAAGAATGGACACCGCATCGCGCGGTGTCCATTTTTTCATGGCTTAACGCAGCAACAGATAGATGCTCTCATCGCCGCGGACAATATTCAGCGCCAGCACCGAAGGCTTGGCTTCCAGAATTTTGCGCAATTGAGTGATGTTTTCCACGCGTTCGCGGTTCACGCCGACAATAATATCGCCTTTCTGCAGACCAACCTTGGCGGCGGCGCTGTCTTTAGCCACATTATCGATCGTCACGCCTTTGCTGCCGTCCTTAAGCTGCCCGTTGTTGAGGGTCGCGCCTTGCAGGGCCGGAGACAGTGTGTCGGCATTGGTGGTGACGTTGGCGCTGTTGTCCAGCACGACCGAGACTTCCTGCTGTTTGCCGTCGCGCAGCAGGCCGATACGTACTGTTTTGCCCGGCGCGGTGGTGCCGATCTTAGCGCGCAGTTCGGCAAAACTGCTGATGGGCTTGCCATCCAGCGATACCAGCACGTCGCCTGCTTTGATGCCGGCCTTGGCGGCGGCGGACTTCGGAATGACCTCGCTGACGAAAGCGCCGCGCTGTGCGTCTACCTTGAACGCTTTGGCGATTTCAGAGGTCATCTCGCTGCCCTTGATACCCAGCAGGCCGCGTTTCACTTCGCCGAATTCCACCAACTGTTGCGTCAGATTCTGCGCCATATTGCTAGGAATGGCGAAACCGATGCCGACGTTACCGCCGCTCGGCGCCAGAATCGCGGTGTTGATGCCGATCAGCTCACCTCGCAGGTTAACCAGCGCGCCGCCGGAGTTACCGCGGTTGATGGAAGCATCGGTCTGGATAAAGTTTTCCAGCCCTTCCAGATTCAGCCCGCTGCGACCCAGCGCGGAAATGATGCCGGACGTCGCGGTCTGACCGAGCCCGAACGGGTTGCCGACGGCAACGGCGAAGTCACCGACGCGCAGCTGATCGGAATCGGCCATTTTGACTTCGGTGAGATTCTTGGCGTCGTTCAACTGCAACAGCGCGATGTCGGTTTGCTCGTCGCGGCCAATCAGTTTGGCGTCGTACTCACGGCCGTCATTCAACTGCACCTGAATTTTATCGGCGTTGTTGACGACGTGGTTGTTAGTCAGCACGTAGCCTTTTTCGGCATTGATGATGACGCCGGAACCCAGCCCTTCAAACGGGCGAGAATTCTGTTTTTCAGAAGGGGTGTTAGGACCGAAGAAGAATTTAAACTCTTCCGGAATACGCTGGCGCTGTACCTGCGTGCCTTCCACATGGACACTCACTACGGCGGGCAGCACTTTTTCCAGCATCGGCGCCAGGCTCGGCAAAGCCTGACCTTCTACCACAGCAGGCAGCGCGGCATTGGCCGGGGGCAGCGAAGATAACGACAGTCCAATACCGAGTGCCAGTGCGCTATATAACAACGATGTTTTTTTCATTGATTGTTAACTCTCTCACGACCTGCCTATGAATAAAACAATGATATATAAACTCAATCTTGTGGTGAAGACTCAGACCCGGGGCTGTGTGTAAAGTTCACTGATATTTCGTCAGCAGAATGTAACGGCCGTCGGTGCGGGGAAGATGATGGATGCCGGCGGCGAGGTCGCACCCTGACGACAAACAGCGTGCCGCCAGGGTGAATAAAACCGGAAAGATCGGCAAAAATAGCCGGTTACTTGCCGATTGGCCGAGTGCCGCGCAGCAAGCCGGAAGCACTGCCCGAGTAGTCGCGGGGCGGCATCTCCACCGGTGCCTGATCGTTGTCCGACTCAGCTTCGGTCAGGCGATAGCGGAACGGGTTATCCTGCCCCGGCATGTCAGGCAACAGACTGTTGGAGCTTTTCGCCATATGCTGATAGAGCTGGCGGTAATCGCGCGCCATATTGTCGAGCAGTTCCGCGCTGCTGGCAAAGTGGCTGACCAGTTCCTGACGATATTCTTCCAGCTCGGTTTTGTTTTTCTCCAGTTCGTTTTGCAGTACCTGCTGCTGGCGCAGTTTACGGTTGCCGAACCGCATCGCGACAGCGCCAATGATGACACCGATAACAAATCCAATCAGCGCAGACTCCCAGGTCATAAAACGACTCCTATTTTGACTTCGTTGTCCCGTAGGGTTTTTTCACTTAATAATAGTCACTATAACCGCTAACCTCGCCGGAGTGGAGTCCTGTGTCTGGTCTGACCGGGACGCACGGGCGCCGCGAAGCGGTAACGCTCACGATCGCGGGCTTAACCGGCGTTAACGCACGATAAAATACAACGAAATTTTTCTCAGGGATTTTGCGCTATGCAGAGAACAACCCCTTTGGCACTTTACCAGCAGGCTTTGGCGGCCCAGACTTACCAGCCGGATGAGGTGCAGCATCAGACGGTTGTCCGTCTGAACGCTATTCATCAGACGCTGACGGAACAGGTATGGGCGCCAGCGGAAAGCAGCGCGCCGGGACTGATGGCGAAATGGCGCACCTGGCTGGGGCAGAAGGAAAAATCACCGTCGCCGGTACAAGGGCTGTATATGTGGGGCGGGGTGGGGCGGGGTAAAACCTGGCTGATGGACCTGTTTTTCCACAGTCTGCCTTCGGAACGCAAGCTGCGTCTGCACTTTCACCGCTTCATGCTGCGCGTGCACGAAGAGCTGAATCAGTTGCAGGGACAGGAAAATCCGTTGGAAAAGGTGGCCGACGGCTTCAAAGCACAAACTGATATTCTGTGCTTCGACGAGTTCTTCGTTTCGGATATTACCGATGCCATGCTGCTGGCGGAACTGTTGCGAGCGCTTTTCTCCCGCGGCATTGCGCTGGTGGCGACCTCCAATATTCCGCCGGACGAACTGTACCGCAACGGGTTGCAGCGCGCACGTTTCCTGCCGGCTATCGAGTTGATCAAGCGGCATTGCGGTGTATTGAATGTGGACGCCGGCATTGATTATCGGCTGCGTACCCTGACTCAGGCGCACTTGTATCTCACCCCGAGCAATGCGGATACCGACGCGGAAATGCAGGCGATGTTCCGCCGCCTGTCCGGACGTGATTTCAGTCAGCCCGGTCCGGTACTGGAGATTAATCATCGGCCGCTGACGACGCTGAGCGCCGGCGACGGGGTGCTGGCGGTGGATTTTGCCACGCTGTGCCTTGAGGCGCGTAGCCAGAATGACTACATCGCGCTATCACGGCTGTACCACACCGTGTTGTTGCACCATGTTCCGGTGATGGAGGTCAAAGACGAGAACGCCGCTCGCCGCTTTCTGGCGCTGGTGGACGAGTTTTATGAGCGTCGGGTGAAGCTGATCATGTCTGCGCAGGCGACGATGTTCGAGATTTATCAGGGTGAACATCTGAAGTTTGAATACCAGCGCTGCCTGTCGCGTTTGCAGGAGATGCAGAGCGAGGAGTATCTGCGTCAGCCCCACCTGCCATGATTGCCGCTTGCCGCCGATAAATGACGGCGGCAAGGTGTTGTTAGCGAATAACGGCTTATGCCAGATAACGCCGGAACCAGGTGAGTGTCCTGTTCCAGGCCAGGTCGGCGGCGGCTTTGTCGTACCGCGGTGTGGAATCGTTATGAAAGCCGTGATTGGTGCCGGGGTAGATGTAGGCTTCGTAGGTTTTACTGGCGGCTTTTAACGCGGATTCATACGCCGGCCAGCCGGCGTTGATATTGTCGTCGCGCTCTGCGTAGTGCAGCAACAACGGCGCCTTGATGCGGGAGACGTCTTCCGGTTTGGGCTGGCGTCCGTAAAACGGCACGGCTGCGGCCAGTTCCGGATAGGCCACGGCTGCTGCATTGGCGACGCCGCCGCCGTAGCAAAATCCGGTGATGCCCACTTTGCCGGTCGCGTCTTTATGCTTCATCAGGAATTCGACGGCGGCAAAGAAATCATTCATCAGTTTGGTTGGGTCGATCTGCTGCTGGAGTTCCCGTCCTTTGTCGTCGTTGCCCGGGTAGCCGCCGACTGAGCTCAGGCCGTCCGGCGCCAGCGCGATAAACCCTTCTTTCGCCAAACGTCGCGCCACATCCTCGATATACGGGTTTAGCCCCCGATTTTCATGCACCACTACCACGGCGGGAACCGGGCCGTTGGTTTTGGCCGGCCGCACGAGGTAACCGCGTACGCTGCCGTGACCATTGGGGGACGGGTAGGTGATGTATTCCGGGATGATGGCCGGATCGGTGAATTCCACCTGTTGCGCCAGCGCGTAGTTCGGGCTCATCAGGGATAAAATGGTCATGGCGGTCAAACCGCCGGCGGCATATCTGGCGGCTCGCTCCAGAAACTCGCGTTTGGTCAGCTTGCCGTGCGCATAGTAGTCATAGAGTTCAAGCAATTCCGGCTGGAAATCTTTTGCTGTAAGGCGTGTCATCACACTCTTCCTCCGCTGATTTTGTTCCAAATCAATGTAGCAAAAAGCAAGGCGAGCCGATGTGGGCGGGTAAGGGGATATAGGCGCGCGAGCGTTAAAGACGGTAATAAAAATATTTATTTATTATTATGTTATGTGGGGGTGGCGAAACGGCGATGTTCGAGAGGGGATGCCGTCTCCACAATACTTACCATACTTTACGTTTCTTTCGATAATGCCCTGCAAGGCGGCACTGATGTTCGACTTAAACGTTTTGCTATTCAGCTGAGAAAAAAGTCGATCTTTGAAATCGACTTCTCTATAATCTTGCGACCCCACGTTACAACAAAGTTTTTTCCCGAAACTTTAATCGCGCTGGCAATAGCTATTCGAAGGGGTAGGTTTGCTGGACTAGATAGCCGTGTGAACCTCAACACTATTTATTTAAGCGTTTGGGTGTTCACCAACGTGTAACTTAAATTGGGTAAGCTTTTAATGAAAACTTTTACAGCTAAACCAGAAACCGTAAAACGCGACTGGTACGTTGTTGATGCGAGCGGTAAAACTCTTGGCCGTCTGGCTACTGAACTGGCTCGTCGTCTGCGCGGTAAGCACAAAGCGGAATACACTCCGCACGTTGATACCGGTGACTACATCATCGTTCTGAACGCAGAAAAAGTTGCTGTAACCGGCAACAAACGTTCTGACAAGATGTACTACCACCACACCGGCCACATCGGTGGTATCAAAGAAGCGACCTTTGAAGAGATGATTGCCCGCCGTCCTGAGCGCGTAATTGAAATCGCGGTTAAAGGCATGCTGCCGAAGGGCCCGCTGGGTCGTGCTATGTACCGTAAACTGAAAGTTTACGCTGGTAACGAGCACAATCACGCGGCACAGCAACCGCAAGTTCTGGACATTTAATCGGGATTACAGGCAATGGCTGAAAATCAATACTACGGCACTGGTCGCCGCAAAAGCTCCGCCGCTCGCGTATTCATCAAACCGGGCAGCGGTAACATCGTCATCAACCAGCGTACTCTGGAACAGTACTTCGGCCGCGAGACTGCTCGCATGGTCGTTCGCCAGCCGCTGGAACTGGTTGACATGGTTGGTAAACTGGATCTGTACATCACCGTTAAAGGTGGTGGTATCTCCGGTCAGGCCGGTGCTATCCGTCATGGTATCACCCGCGCTCTGATGGAGTACGACGAATCTCTGCGTTCTGAACTGCGTAAAGCCGGCTTCGTTACACGTGACGCTCGTCAGGTTGAACGTAAAAAAGTTGGTCTGCGCAAAGCACGTCGTCGTCCGCAGTTCTCCAAACGTTAATTTCTGGCTGCCTGGCAGCGAAATCAACGCAGAAAAACCCGGTGCCTGTCACCGGGTTTTTTTATTGTCAGCCCTAAACCACCTCCTTGGGAGGTGGTGATTGTTGCCGACGTTAAACCACTTTCCCGGACAGTGATGACCATTTACTGGTTTAACTCTCGCGAGTTACTCAACGGCGGTGTCATGCTATTATAAAAGGCTACCTATCGGTAGGTAGTCTTTGATGGTGGTTGGCATAAGCTGTGTCGAACTCCACCATACCCGGCATCATCCGATGCTCCAGATAGCGGAAGGACAGCATGCAAGCACGAACATTATCGGTTGACAGAATTTGCGTGGCCGCCGCCGCGCACTTTGCTGAACATGGCTACGATGCGGCATCTCTTAATGAGATCGCCAAAGCGGTCAATATCAAAAAGGCGTCTCTCTATTCGCATTTCGCCAGTAAGAACGCGCTATTTATGACGGTCTTTGACGATACGTTGCAGATTGAGACGGCATTCGCCCAACAGTGTTTTAACGATGAAGCGCCAGATGCTCTGCCGGGAAGTCACTATTTTTCCTGTCTTGCGAAACGTTACGCCGATTCGGTTTATCTTCGCTTTTTATTACGTACCGGTTATCTGGCGCCTGCGGCGCTATATGACCAAATATCATTGGGTTACGAGAAGTATCTGGAGCAACTACAAGACGCCTTTATCAATAAGCTGCATTCCGGTCACGACACACGCCTGCTGCCAGCGGACGATGTAGAACAGCTTGGGCAGGCTTATCTGGGCATTGTTGACAGCCTGCACGTCAAGCTGGTTTACACCGCCGAGCCGGATTTTTCCCGCAGGCTGACGGCAATGCGGCGACTGCTGTCTGATACTTTGCAGTGCGCAATCCTGTCGTCCAGACAATCGCGAGAGCAACATCATGTCTGAAAGGTATGAACATTCCGCCGCAGCGATGACGTATTCCCTGATCTTACTGCTGGCGTTGCTGACTGCATTGGACGCTATGGCGATAGACATGTATTTACCGGCCATGCCGGCGCTGGCTATGGATTTCGGCGCTTCATCGGGCAAGGTGCAGCAAACGTTGTCCGTATTTCTCGTGGGGCTGGCTTTGGGGCAAGGCATCTGTGGGCCGCTGCTTGATCGCTATGGTCGGCGTATTCCCTTGCTGGCCGGTCTGGTGATTTTTATTGGCGGCTCCGTGATGGCTGCGTTGTCGCCTTCAATAGAGTGGCTGATGCTGGCGCGCTTTCTGCAGGCGTTGGGCGCTTCCGCCGGGCTGGTGGCGCCACGCGCGATTGTGGCTGATTTGTACAGCGTCGCCGAGTCGGCACGTATTTTTTCCCTGTTGATGCAGGTGATGATGATTCGCCCCGATACTGGCGCCACTATTAGGAGGTTATTTGCTGGCGCATGGTGAATGGCGTTTGGTTTTCTGGGTACTGGCGGGCTTGGGCGGCGCGGGGTTGATTTGGGGGATACGCACCATCCCCGAATCACTGAGCGAGGAAAAACGCCTGGCGTCTCGTGCGGGAAATCTGTCTCCTGGCAATATCGTGCGGGCGTATGTCCAGCAGCTTGGCTACGGGGTCTTCATGGCTTATACCCTGGCCGGCGGGGTGATTTTTGGCTCGTTGTTTGTCTATATCAGTTCCTCGTCGTTTGTCTTTACCCAATCTTTTGGGCTGACGCCCGCGCAATTTAGTTACATTTTTGCGGCGAATGCCGTCAGTTTGGTGATTGGAGGGCAAATCAGCACCACATTGCTCAGACGTCGAGTGGGTGAGCAGCGGATCATGATGTTTGGCATCGTGATTCATATTCTGGCCGGGCTGGTACTGTCGGTACTGATTCTGAGCGGATGGATTGGGCTGTGGGGATATCTGTTGCTGCTGGCGACGGCGATCGGGGCGCTGGGACTGGTGTTTGGCAACCTCACCGCACTGACGATGGCAAATGCGGGCAGGCAAGCGGGGGTTGCTTCGGCGTTGATGGGCATGTTGCAGTATCTGATCGCCGCACTGGTGGGGTATTGCGCCAGCCAGGTATTGCAAGGGCCGGCGGTGTTGCCGGTGGTGATCGTACTGTGTGGCGTAGTGGCGATGTTACTCTGTATCATGGCCAGCCATATGGCGCAGGCCGCTTTTTCCACCTGTTATGACGACAGAGAATAAATCGTCTTATCTGGCAATGGGTTAACAATCATAAACGGCTTATTCCCCCACAAAACAAACAGAATCTGATACACTATTCGCCGGTTTTATGCCTGTTCGCCAGCAAGTGATTTTAACAGAACGACGGATGTCGTCCGCTTTCCCCGCGGGGAAGTCCAAACGCGGCAAGGCCAGCAGGATCCTATTCGATCGGTTGTTCGCCGTATTTTTTCGATAACTTGGAGGTTTTCATGGCTGTCGCTGCCAACAAACGTTCGGTGATGACGCTGTTTTCCGGTCCGTCCGACATTTTTAGCCATCAGGTCCGCATCGTACTGGCCGAGAAAGGGGTGAGTGTCGAGATTGAACAGGTGGACATGGATAATCTGCCGCAGGACCTTATCGACCTCAATCCTTACGGTTCCGTACCGACGCTGGTTGACCGTGAGCTGACGTTGTATGAATCACGTATCATCATGGAATACCTGGATGAGCGTTTCCCTCACCCGCCGCTGATGCCGGTCTATCCGGTGGCGCGTGGCAACAGTCGTCTGATGATGCACCGGATCGAGCAGGATTGGTATTCGCTGATGAAAACCGTCCTGAATGGCAATACACAGGATGCGGAAGCCGCACGCAAGCAACTTCGTGAAGAGCTGCTGGCGATCGCCCCGGTTTTCAACGAAGCGCCCTATTTCATGAGTGAAGAATTCAGTCTGGTGGATTGCTATCTGGCTCCGCTGCTGTGGCGTCTGCCGCTGTTGGGGATTGAATTGAGCGGTTCCGGCGCCAAGGAACTGAAAGGTTATATGACACGCGTGTTTGAACGTGATGCCTTCCTCGCTTCCCTGACTGAAGCTGAGCGCGAAATCCGGTTGCAATCCAGAGGGTAATGGCATGACGTTGTCTCAGCTCTCTCCGCGCCGCCCGTATTTGTTACGGGCCTTTTATGACTGGTTGCTGGACAACCAACTGACGCCGCATCTGGTGGTTGATGTGACCGTTCCCGGCGTGCAGGTGCCGATGGAGTTCGCCCGCGACGGGCAGATTGTCCTGAATATTGCGCCGCGTGCGGTGGGAAATCTTGAACTAGCTGACGACAGCGTTCGCTTCAATGCGCGTTTTGGTGGCGTTCCCCGGGAGGTGTTCGTTCCGATGGCGTCGGTCATGGCGATTTATGCCCGGGAAAATGGCGCGGGCACTATGTTTGAGCCGGAGCCGGCCTACGAAATCGTCGAAGAGTTTGGCGAACAGCCTCAAGCTGAAGAGGAGTCCAAACCGACGCTGATGTCGGTGGTGGACAATGAATCTCCCTCCTCGCAGGACGAACAGCCGGATGACGAACCGCCGCAGCCGCCGAGAGGCGGCAGACCTTCCCTGCGCGTGGTCAAGTAATCGCGATTGATAAAAAAGGCACGTTACAGTGCCTTTTTTTATTGGTTGGAAGAAAAGCAACAGTACCGTAATTTTCTGTTTATCAAAGGGTTTATCCATTGTCAGTGTCGTGCTTAACCGAAGGAGAATGTGATGAAAACCAGTCAAGGCCGCTGTCTATGCGGCGCAGTAACTATAACGGTCCCTGAGTCATGTACGCATGATGTTTATGTCTGTCATTGCGGTATGTGTCGGACATGGGGCGGTGGGCCGTTGATGGCGATTGAAACTCAGCATGGGGTGACTCTCGAAGGGGAAGAGCATGTCGGACGGTATCGTTCTTCCGACTGGGCGGAGCGTGCATTCTGTCGCACATGCGGGACGCATCTGTTTTATCGGTTGTTTGAGCCGGAAATCTATTCGATTTCAGCGGGGTTATTCCCCAATATCCCCAAGCAATTGGTTTCGCAAGTCTATATTGATAATAAGCCTGATTATTATGACTTCTTACAGCAAACTCCAACGATGACTGAACAGGACATCATCGATTTATATAAAAAATAATGCGGGTTGATGCTGTGCCGGAAAACGAAAAGATAAAGGCGGCCGGAGCCGCCTTTTGGGGTATCAGAAAGGATTACACTTCCAGATAGTTCATGATGCCGTCAGCCGCTTTACGGCCCTCGGCGATCGCCGTGACCACCAGGTCGGAGCCACGCACCGCATCGCCGCCGGCGAAGATTTTCGGGTTTGACGTCTGGAACGCGCTGTCGCTTTGTTCCGGCGCGATGATACGGCCCTGCGCGTCCAAATCCACACCGTGCTCTGCCAGCCATGCCATCTTGTGCGGACGGAAACCGAACGCCATGATGACGGCATCGGCTTCCAGCACATGCTCGGACCCTTCCACCGCTTCAGGACGACGGCGACCGTTGGCATCCGGCGCGCCCAGTTCGGTGCGAACCATACGCACACCGCATACCTTGCCGGAGCCGTTGATTTCGATGCTCAGCGGTTGCAGGTTGAAGCGGAATTCCACGCCTTCTTCGCGCGCATTTTTCACTTCGCGTTTGGAGCCGGGCATGTTCTCTTCATCACGGCGGTAGGCACAGGTCACGTGCGTCGCGCCCTGACGAATCGAGGTGCGCACGCAGTCCATCGCGGTATCGCCGCCGCCCAGTACCACGACGCGCTTGCCCTGCATCGAGGTGTAAGGTTCCTGCTCGCCGGTTTCGAAGCCCATCAGGTGCTTGGTGTTGGCAATCAGGAACGGCAACGCATCGTACACGCCCGGCGCGTCTTCGTTTTCCAGCCCGCCGCGCATCGACTGATAGGTGCCGACGCCCAGGAATACCGCGTCATACTCCGTCAGCAGATCGCTCAGTTGAATGTCTTTGCCGACCTCGGTGTTCAACTGGAATTCGATACCCATCTCCGTGAAGATTTCACGGCGTTTGGTCATCACCTCTTTTTCCAGCTTGAAGGCGGGGATACCGAAGGTCAGCAAACCGCCGATCTCAGGGTGGCGGTCATAAACCACCGCCTTCACGCCGCTACGGGTCAGCACGTCGGCACAGGCCAGCCCGGCAGGGCCGGCGCCGATAATAGCCACGCGCTTGCCGGTCGGCTGTACCGACGACACGTCCGGACGCCAGCCCATCTCGATCGCCTTATCATTGATGTAGCGCTCGATATTGCCGATGGTGACGGCGCCGAATTCATCGTTCAGGGTGCAAGACCCTTCACACAGGCGATCCTGCGGGCAGACGCGACCGCACACTTCCGGCAGGCTATTGGTCTGGTGAGACAGCTCCGCCGCCTCGATAATCCGGCCTTCGTTGGCCAGTTTCAGCCAGTTCGGGATGTAGTTATGAACCGGGCATTTCCATTCGCAGTAAGGGTTGCCGCAGGCCAGGCAACGATCTGCCTGCGCCTTGGACTGGCTTTCCGAGAACGGCTCGTAAATCTCAACAAACTCGATTTTGCGAATCTTCAGCGGTTTCTTGGGCGGATCAACGCGCTGTAAGTCGATAAACTGATAAACATTCTGACTCATGATGACCTCTTACTGCGCCTGTACCCGCAGCTCCGCTGCGGAACGACTACGATGACCCAACAACGCCTTCACATCACTCGATTTCGGCTTTACCAGCGCAAATTTCGATGCCCAAACCGGCCAGTTGGCGAGGATTTCCTCACCGCGTTGTGAACCGGTGTGCTGGACGTGCTCGGTAATCAGCCCGCGCAGATGCTCTTCGTGAATCGCCAGGTTTTCCACCTCCAGCACTTCAACCAGTTCCGGGTTGACGCGTTTGCGGAATTCACCGTCCTCATCCAGCACGTAGGCGAAGCCGCCGGTCATGCCCGCGCCGAAGTTGACGCCGGTACGGCCCAGAATGCAGACGATACCGCCGGTCATGTATTCGCAACCGTTATCGCCGATGCCTTCCACCACGGTGATGGCGCCGGAGTTACGTACCGCGAAACGCTCGCCGGCACGCCCTGCGGCGAACAGCTTGCCGCCGGTCGCGCCGTACAGGCAGGTGTTGCCGATGATGCTGGCTTCATGGCTGCGGAAGGCTGAACCAACCGGCGGACGCACCGAGATGACGCCGCCGGCCATGCCTTTGCCCACGTAGTCATTGGCGTCGCCGGTCAGGGTCAGTTCAACGCCGCCGGCGTTCCACACGCCGAAGCTCTGGCCGGCGGTGCCGGTGAAGTGTGCTTTGATCGGATCGCTCGCCAGCCCCTGATCGCCGTGCTTCGCCGCGATCACGCCGGACAAGGTCGCGCCGACGGAACGGTCGGTGTTGCGGATGTCAAAGTAGAGCGTTTTGCTCTGTCTGGCATCGACGTGCGCCTGAGCCTGGGCGATCAATTCTTTGTTCAGCAGACCCTTGTCAAACGACGGGTTGCCCTCGGTGCAGTACAGCGCTTTGCCGGGCTGCGGCGCGACGGTGTGCAGCATCGGCGACAGGTCCAGCTTGTTCTGCTTGGCGGTGATGCCGTCCAGTTCGACCAGCAGGTCGGTGCGGCCGATCAGGTCCACCAGACGGCTGATGCCCAGCTCCGCCATCAGCTCGCGGGTTTCGCGGGCGATGAAGGTGAAGTAGTTCACCACGCGCTCCGGCAGGCCGTGATAGTGGTCGCGGCGCAGCTTGTCATCCTGGGTTGCCACACCGGTGGCGCAGTTGTTCAGGTGGCAGATACGCAGGTATTTACAACCCAGCGCCACCATCGGACCGGTGCCGAAGCCGAAGCTTTCCGCGCCCAGAATCGCCGCTTTCACGATGTCCAGACCGGTCTTCAGGCCGCCATCTACCTGCAGGCGGATCTTGTGACGCAGGCCGTTGGCGACCAGCGCCTGCTGGGTTTCCACCAGGCCCAGCTCCCACGGACAACCGGCGTATTTCACCGAGGACAGCGGGCTGGCGCCGGTGCCGCCGTCGTAGCCGGCGATGGTAATCAGGTCGGCGTAGGCTTTCGCCACGCCGGTGGCGATGGTGCCGACGCCCGGCTCGGAAACCAGCTTGACCGAAATCATCGCCTTCGGGTTGACCTGTTTCAGGTCGAAAATCAGCTGCGCCAGATCTTCGATCGAATAAATATCATGATGCGGCGGCGGAGAAATCAGGGTCACGCCCGGTACGGAATAACGCAGACGTGCGATATATGGCGTGACTTTGTCGCCCGGCAACTGGCCGCCTTCGCCCGGTTTGGCGCCCTGCGCCACCTTGATTTGGATAACGTCGGCATTGACCAGATAGGCCGGGGTCACGCCAAAGCGACCGGAAGCCACCTGCTTGATGCGGGACACTTTATTGGTGCCGTAACGCGCCGGGTCTTCGCCGCCTTCGCCGGAGTTGGAGAAGCCGCCCAGACTGTTCATGGCTTCCGCCAGCGATTCATGCGCTTCGGGGCTCAGCGCGCCGATGGACATGGCGGCGGTGTCGAAGCGTTTGAACAGTTCCGTATCCGGCTCGACCTGCTCCAGCGGGATAGCCGCGCCTTCCTGTGGTTGCAGCGCCAGCAGGTCGCGCAGCATGGAGGCCGGGCGCTCGTTCACCAGTTTGGCGTACTGTTGATAGTCTTGGTAGTCGCCGCTGTGCACCGCGGTTTGCAGCGTTTTCACCACATCCGGGTTGTAAGCGTGGTATTCGCCGTCGTAAACAAACTTGAGCAAACCGCCCTGTTCGAGCTTCTGACGCTTGAGCCAGGCGCGTTTGGACAGATTTTGCAGGTCCTGCTCGAAGTCGCTGAAGCTGGCGCCGCCGATGCGGCTCACCACGCCCTGGAAGCAACGGGACGCAACATCATTGTGCAGGCCGACCGCTTCGAACAGTTTCGAGCAGCGGTAGGACGCGATGGTGGAGATCCCCATCTTGGACATGATCTTGTACAGGCCCTTGTTGATGCCGTTGCGGTAGTTCTGCATCACGTTACGGTACGGCTTGTCGATGGTGTGGTTATCCACCAGACGCGCCAGCGTTTCATAGGCCAGATACGGGTAAACCGCAGTGGCGCCGAAGCCGAGCAGTACCGCAAAATGGTGCGGATCGCGGGCGCTGGCGGTTTCAACGATAATGTTGGCGTCGCAGCGCAGGCTCTTTTCCACCAGCCGCGCCTGAATAGCGCCCACCGCCATCGGCGCCGGCACCGGCAGACGATCCTGTGCGATGCCGCGGTCGGTCAGCACCAGCAGCACTGCTCCGGCACGCACCTTGTATTCTGCTTCGTCGCACAGTTTTTCAACCGTATCCTGCAATGAACGCTGTTTCGGATCGAAGGTGATATCGAGCTTCTCGGCGCGATAGTGCTCCGGATCCTGATTGATCAACTGAATGAAGTCGGAATAGAGCAGGATCGGCGATTTGAAGCTCAGGCGGTGAGCCTGACCTTCCGCTTCGCAGAAGACGTTCATTTCACGGCCGATACAGGTGGCGAGCGACATCACGTGCGATTCGCGCAGCGGGTCGATCGGCGGGTTGGTCACCTGCGCGAACTGCTGGCGGAAATAGTCGTAAATGATGCGCGGGCGGCTCGACAGCACGGCGAACGGCGTGTCGTCACCCATGGAACCGGTGGCTTCCTGACCGTTTTCCCCCAGCACGCGAATAACCTGATCCAGCTCTTCGTTGCTGTAGCCGAACTGCTTCTGGTAGGTTTCCAGCAGCGCGTCGTCCAGCTCCCGGCTGCCGACCTGATCGTCCGGCAGCTCTTCGAACGGCACCAGACGCTTGACGTTTTTCTCCATCCACTCTTTGTACGGATGGCGGCTTTTCAGATCATCGTCGGTTTCAGTCGAATGCAGGATACGGCCGGTACGGGTGTCGATAACCATCAGTTCGCCCGGGCCGACGCGGCCTTTTTCCACCACTTCGTCAGGCTGGTAATCCCAGATGCCCACTTCGGAGGCGCAGGTGATCAGCTTATCTTTGGTGATGACATAACGCGCCGGACGCAGACCGTTACGGTCGAGGTTACAGGCAGCGTAGCGCCCGTCGGACAACACCAGACCGGCCGGGCCATCCCACGGCTCCATGTGCATGGAGTTAAAGTCAAAGAAGGCGCGCAGCTCCGGGTCCATATTCGGGTTGTTCTGCCAGGCCGGCGGCACCAGCAGGCGCATGGCGCGCACGATGTCCATCCCGCCGGCCAGGAACAGTTCCAGCATGTTGTCCAGCGACATGGAGTCCGAACCGCTTTCGTCCACAAACGGCGCGGCGTCCAGCAGGTCGGGAATCAGCGGGGTCTTGAATTTGTAAGCACGGGCGCGGGCCCACTGGCGGTTGCCGGTGATGGTGTTGATTTCGCCGTTGTGCGCCAGATAGCGGAACGGCTGCGCCAGACGCCAGCGCGGCACGGTATTGGTGGAGAAGCGCTGGTGGAACAGGCAGATGGCCGATTCCAGACGCAGGTCCGCCAGATCCAGATAGAACCGCGGCAGGTCCGCGGGCATGCACAGGCCTTTATAGATGTTCACCAGATTGGAGAGGCTGCACACATAGAAATCTTTATCCTGCACGCGCTTTTCGATACGGCGGCGCGCCATGAACAGGCGGCGTTCCATATCACGCGGACGCCAGCCGGCCGGGGCGTTGACGAAAATCTGTTCGATGCGCGGCAGCGAGGAGAGCGCAATCTCACCCAGTACGTCCGGGTTGGTCGGCACTTCGCGCCAGCCGAGTACGGACAGGGTTTCATTCTGCAGTTCTTCTTCCACAATCCGACGGGTGGCGCGGGCCTTTTCTTCATCCCGGCTGAGGAACAGCATGCCGACCGCGTAATTGTTGGCCAGCCGCCAGCCGTGTTCTTCGGCGACCAGGCGGAAGAAACGATCGGGTTTCTGAAGCAATAAGCCGCAACCGTCGCCGGTCTTGCCGTCGGCAAGGATCGCGCCACGGTGTTGCATGCGGGCCAGGGCGTGAATCGCCGTCCGCACGACTTTATGGCTCGGTTCACCTTCTATATGGGCGATCAATCCGAAACCACAGTTGTCTCTTTCATGGGATGCATCGTACAACATATCTCAGTGAACCTCCCCAGGCTCTGTATGACTTCCTCACCGACAATGCCACCACCAGAATGCGGGCACTTATTAAATTGCGTGTTAACCGCGCACTAACCGCGAGCGACCCCTTCACTGCGTCAATTTGACATCAGTGGTGTGCGCCGCTCTCTTTATCTGGCCTCTCGTAAGGTCTCACAAGTGATGTGACTTGCTTGATGAGGGAGTCTTCTTCTTACTGCATAAATATGACGAGACGTTGACTCGTCGGGAAAGCTTCCAGCGGATTCCCAAATTAGCGAGAAACCCTGTTCAGGTCAAATCTCCATAACGAGTAAGCACTTTAGGGATAATATTTACTTATGTTTATGAAATAAAAGGATTTAATTAATAAAAATAAGACGTTGGCAAGGTGGGGGTATTGGTCTAACTGTGAGCTGTATCACTATGCTAATGGCGGGTTTTTATCGCCACATGCTGCGATAATGTAACTTTGTGGCATCTTATTCTGGTTGGCGTGAGTTTTTTAACTTATGACACTGTTTTTCATTTTGCGGTCATCTTTTAATGGAATGAACCTCGCGGATAAGAAAAATTAATCGGGAATGATGTGATTTTATTTTCAATAAAAACGAATAAACATGCAGTTATATAAACCGGGGCGTATTGATCGGGGTCATCGCCGTTAATAGGCGCTAAAGGTAGGCTGATTTTTTATGAAATGAAGAATCAGAATATGCAATTGCAAAAATTAATCAATATGTTTGGTGGTGATCTTCAGCGCCGTTATGGAGAAAAAATCCATAAATTGACGCTGCACGGGGGATTTAGCTGTCCGAACCGCGACGGCACGCTGGGGCGCGGCGGTTGTACCTTCTGCAATGTGGCGTCGTTTGCCGACGAGCAAATGCAGCAACGCAGCATCGCCGAGCAACTGGCCGCACAGGCCGGCAAGGTCAATCGCGCCCGTCGTTATCTGGCCTATTTTCAGGCTTATACCAGCACCTATGCCGAGGTTCAGGTGCTGGCGTCCATGTACCGTCAGGCGCTGACGCAGGCCGATATGGTGGGGTTGTGCGTGGGCACCCGGCCGGATTGTGTACCGGATACGGTACTGGACCTGCTGGCTGATTATCACGCGCAAGGCTATGAAGTCTGGCTGGAGCTGGGGCTGCAAAGCGCCCACGACCGCACGCTGCGACGCATCAATCGCGGGCATGATTTCGCCTGTTACCGGCAGACCGCGCAGCGGGCGCGTGCCAGAGGGCTAAAGGTGTGCAGCCACCTGATCGTTGGCTTGCCCGGCGAAAGCGACGAACATTGCCTGTCGACGCTGCGGCAGGTGGTGGAGGCCGGTGTGGACGGCATCAAGCTGCACCCGCTGCACATTGTGACCGGCAGCGTAATGGCGAAAGCATGGGGAGCCGGCCGGCTGCCGGAATTGCCGCTGGCGCGTTATGTGTCGATTGCCGGCGAGATGATTCGCCACACCCCGCCGGAAATCGTCTATCACCGTATTTCCGCTAGTGCCCGGCGGCCGACGCTGCTGGCGCCGCTGTGGTGCGAAAATCGCTGGACCGGCATGGTCGGCGTTCACGACTATCTGCAACAGCATGGTGCGCAAGGTTCCGCGCTGGGGCTGCCATTTCATTACTCAACAAACTAACCTCCGTGGCGGCTCGCAAATCAACCGCTCATTTACCGCGCACACGATTTTTTTACGGTATGATTTGCGGGTTTATGATTAAGGAACACCGTTATGAGGCAAATCAGGCTGTTGGCGCAGTACTACGTTGATTTAATGGTCAAACTGGGGCTGGTGCGTTTTTCCCTGCTGCTGGCGTCAGCGCTGGTTTTACTGGCGCTGGTGGTGCAGATGGCGGTGACGCTGCTGCTCACCGGCAAGGTGGAAAATATCGACGTGGTGCGCTCTATCTTTTTCGGCTTACTGATCACGCCCTGGGCGGTTTACTTCCTGTCCGTCGTGGTGGAGCAGTTGGAAGAGTCGCGCCAGCGGCTGTCCCGGCTGGTGGCCAAGCTGGAAGAGATGCGCCAGCGCGATCAGGAACTGAACGAACAGTTGCAGGGCAACATCGCTCAGCTCAATCAGGAAATCAGCGATCGCATCAAGGCGGAGGAAGCCCGTCTGCTGATGGTTTCCAAACTGCGTGAAGAGATGGTGCGCCGCGAGCAGGCGCAGGTTGAGCTGGAACAGCAGTCGGCGCTGCTGCGCTCTTTCCTCGATGCCTCGCCGGATCTGGTTTACTACCGCAATGAAAACAAAGAATTTTCCGGCTGCAACCGGGCGATGGAGCTGCTGCTCGGCAAAAGCCAGAAGCAGCTTATCGGCCTGACGCCAAAAGATGTTTATCCGCCCGACATCGCCGAAAAAGTGATGGAAACGGATGAAAAGGTGTTCCGCCACAACGTCTCATTGACCTATGAGCAATGGCTGGTTTATCCGGATGGACGCAAGGCCTGTTTCGAATTGCGCAAGGTGCCGTTTTACGACCGCATGGGTAAACGACACGGCCTGATGGGTTTTGGACGCGATATTACCGAGCGTAAGCGCTACCAGGACGCGTTAGAGAACGCCAGTAGGGATAAGACCACCTTCATCTCTACGATCAGCCACGAGCTTCGTACGCCGCTTAATGGCATTGTCGGCCTGAGTCGTATCCTGCTCGACACCCATCTGGACGCAGAGCAGCAAAAATACCTGAAAACCATCCACGTCAGCGCCATCACGCTCGGCAATATTTTCAACGACATCATCGAAATGGACAAGCAGGAGCGGCGCAAGGTCCAACTGGATAACCAGCCGGTGGATTTCGTCGGCTTTGTGGTGGACCTGGAAAACCTGGGCGGATTGTTGGCCCAACCTAAAGGGCTACAGCTTGAGATGGAACTGCATCAGCCGCTGCCGAAAACCATCGTCACCGACGGCACCCGGTTGCGCCAGATTCTGTGGAATCTGCTCAGCAATGCGGTGAAATTCACTCGTGAGGGCCGGGTGATGGTGCGTGTCTGGCATGAGCAAGGCGACCGGCTGCGTTTTGAGGTGGAGGATTCCGGCATGGGGATCCCGGCCGACGAGCTGGAGAAAATTTTCTCCATGTACTATCAGGTCAAGGATCAACACGGCGGCAAACCGGCTACCGGCACCGGCATCGGGCTGGCGGTTTCCAAACGTCTGGCGCAAAGCATGGGTGGCGATATTCAGGTGACCAGCGAACTGGGCAAGGGCTCCTGTTTTGCGCTGACGGTGACGGCGCCGGTGGTGCGTGATGACGAGTCTGAGGAAGGCGACCAGGATGAGCTGCCGCTACCGGCATTGCATGTGCTGCTGGTGGAAGATATCGAACTGAACGTGGTGGTGGCGCGCTCGGTACTGGAAAAACTGGGCAGCAGCGTCGACGTGGCGATGACCGGTCAGGCGGCGCTGGATATGTTCGATCCGGATGAATTTGATTTGGTGCTGCTGGATATCCAACTGCCGGACATGACCGGTCTGGATGTGGCGCGTCGGCTGCGTGAACGTTATGCCGGGCAGTCGATGCCTCCGCTGGTCGCCCTGACGGCGAATGTGCTCAAAGATAAAAAAGAGTATCTGGACGCCGGCATGGATGACGTGCTGAGTAAGCCGCTGGCGGTGCCGGCGTTGACGGCGGTAATCCAGCAATACTGGGATCATCATGCGCAACCGGAACCGGAGGCCGCGGCGGTAGACACCGGGTCGCTGCAGGACCGCTTACTGGATATCCCGATGCTGGAGCAGTACCTGACGTTGGTGGGGCCAAAACTGATTCACCAGAGCCTGGCGATGTTCGAACAGATGATGCCCGGCTATCTGGCGATTCTTGATTCCAACATGACCGCCCGCGACCAGAAGGGCATCGCGGAAGAGGGGCACAAAATCAAAGGCGCGGCGGGTTCGGTTGGGCTCAAGCATCTGCAGCAGGTTGCGCAACAGATTCAAACCACGACATTACCGGCATGGTGGGACAACGTACAGGAGTGGATTGACGAGTTGAAACACGACTGGCGGCAGGATGTGCAGGTATTGAAAGACTGGGTTTCAGAGGCTGAAAAAAAATGACCCCGACCGAAGCCGGGGTGCGCGAATTATGCGCCAACACTAGGGAAAGCGGTACGCCTGCGTTCAATCTCAGATGTTGTTGGTACGCAAGCGTTTTTGAAATCCCATCTTCTGGCAACACACACCATAGCAAATATGGCGTCGTTTGTTACAAGAATCATTAAAATGTGTGATGTAGATTAGTGTTTGTCAATCAAAAAATCAATTAGTTGATGTAATGAAATGAGGCATGAGTGATGAAAAAAGTTGGTGTCGTACTCAGCGGATGTGGAGTTTATGATGGTTCAGAGATTCACGAAGTTGTCTTGACTCTGCTTGCAATCGACCGTGCTGGTGCTGAGGCTGTCTGCTTTGCTCCGGACAAACAACAGCTGCACGTCATTAATCATCTGACCGGTGAGGTTACTGGTGAGAAACGCAATGTTTTAGCGGAATCGGCGCGTATTGCACGTGGAAAAATCCAACCATTATCCAGCGCGGATCCCCAACAGCTTGATGCGCTGATTGTCCCCGGCGGATTCGGTGCTGCAAAAAATTTGAGCGATTTTGCTACCCGTGGGGCCGACTGTGAGATTGATAACGAACTGAAAATACTTACCCGTGAAATTCATAAGAAAAATAAACCAATAGGGTTTATTTGTATCGCCCCTGCCATGTTACCGAAACTGCTTGATACCTCTGTGCAGCTTACAATTGGTAACGATGAAGGGACTGCGCATGCGATCGAAGCAATGGGCGGTGTGCACGTGACGTGCCCGGTAGATGACATTGTCGTTGACGTTGCACACAAGGTGGTGACGACACCGGCTTACATGCTGGCGAACTCGATTGGCGAAGCCGCCAGCGGGATTGAGAAACTGGTGACGCGTGTTTTGGAACTGGCTGAATGAGGTCAGCAGGCCTATTTGGGAAGGGCCGATTGGGACGACTAGCCGCTTGTGTCCGGCGTTGGGTGTTGCGCATCTTCATTGGCGTCGTTGCGATGTGGCTGGCGGCGATCCTGCTGTTTGCCTTTCTGCCCGTTCCCTTTTCCGCCGTGATGATCGATCGCCAGCTTAGCGCCTGGCTGAGCGGCGATTTTGCTTATGTAGCGCATTCGGACTGGGTATCGATGGATGAGATCGCCGCAGTGGCGCCACTAGCGGTCATTGCAGCGGAAGATCAGAAATTTCCCCAGCATTGGGGGTTCGATTTTGATGCGATTTCGGCGGCGCTCAGGCATAACGAACGACACGAAAATCGTATTCGCGGCGCATCCACTTTGTCGCAGCAGACGGTAAAAAACCTGTTGTTGTGGGATGGGCGCAGCTGGGTGCGTAAAGGGCTGGAGGCCGGTTTGACGGCGGTGGTTGAGCTGGTATGGACCAAACGCCGTATTCTGACGGTTTACCTGAATATTGCCGAGTTTGGGCCTGGAATTTTCGGCATAGAAGCCGCATCGCGTCAGTTCTTCAATAAACCGGCGAGCCGGCTGACGGCATCGGAAGCGGCGATGCTGGCGGCGGTGTTGCCGAACCCAATCCGCTATCGCGCCAGTAAACCCTCTGGCTATGTCATGCGGCGTCAGCAATGGATTTTGCGCCAGATGAGTCAGATCGGCGGAGAAAATTTTCTGGAAGCGAACCGGCTTTATTAACAAACCTGATTGACTGATAAATTTTTTCCAATGAGCGGTTTCCCTTTCCTGTGTCCGTATAGGAAATCACGACCGCATGAACAGGGGGGAATAATGCGGTATGGCCTGGTTTTTCTGATGACGCTTTCGCTGTGGGGCCTGGAGGTATCTGCCGCCGCAGTTAGTGTTAAAAACGACAATTCTGCTTATGTATTTTTACAGGCAGACAAACTTGCTCAGGTAAAACAGCAGTTGCGCAACCAGAGTGCGCCGCCGCAGATGCAGCTCGCTTATCAGCAGTTATTGCGGGCGGCGGATAGCGCCATGAAAAAACCTGATCTGTCGGTTACTCAAAAACTTTCAATGCCGCCCGGCGGTAATCGCCATGATTATTTGAGTCTGGCAGCTTACTGGTGGCCCGATCCGCAGCGGGAAGACGGCTTACCCTGGGTTCGACACGACGGCAAGGTGAACCCGGCGACCAAGGGCGAGGAGACGGATGCTATCCGCCTGGCGACGTTTACCGATCGGGTGCAAGTACTGGCGCTGGCCTGGTATTTCTCGGATCGCCCCGAATATGCCGCTAAAGCTGCTTCCATGATTCGCACCTGGTTTATTACGCCTGACACGCGTATGAACCCTAATCTAAATTATGCGCAGGCCATTCCGGGCAGAAACGACGGACGGGGGGCTGGCGTGCTCGACGGCCGTTTCTTCGCTACCCGCATCGTGGATGCGCTGGTCATGTTGCGACAGGCGCCGGGATGGAGTGTCAGTGACGAGCAGCAGATGCGACAGTGGATGACAGACTACCTGCACTGGTTGCTGACCAGCCATAACGGCAAACAGGAGGCCGCGGCAAAGAATAATCATGGCAGTTGGTACACGGTGCAGGTAGCGGGCATCGCTGCTTATCTGGGCCAGCCGGAAACGGTGAAGGCGATGGCGGCATTGCAGCGCCATAAGCTCGACCATCAACTGGCGGCGGATGGTTCGCAACCGGAGGAACTGGCGCGCACCCGGTCGTTCCATTACAGCGGCTTCAATCTGCAAGCCGTTAGTATGATGGCGGCCGTGGCAGGGAAGTACGGCGATAATCTGTGGCTGTATCGTACCCCCAACGGCAGCAGCCTGCTGTCGGCTCTGGATTTCATGGCGCCTTATCTGGATGAGTCCAGACCCTGGCCTTATAAAACCATGGGACGAGAGGGCAGCCCGCTGATTCCGCTAATGATGCAGGCCGAACAGGCTATCGGTTCTCCCCGTTATCAGGCGGCTATCAGGCAGGCAGGGTTTGCGCCGTTGTTGACAGGAGCGTCGGAAGGGAAAAAAGATGCCGAGGTCAGCGTTGATACCCGCCGCCGCATCTGGTTGCTGTCGCCGCCATCGAGTGCGGGAAATACGCCTACGCCATGATTAACGGGGGAAATGTTTAGAACGGCAGGCGCCTGCAGCCACCTGCCGGATGGTCACTGGCGGCCGTGATGGGCCGCCGTATGGAGAGGGAGTTAGTCGAGGTAGCTGAACGCGGTCGTCACGTGTTTGACGCCGCCGACTTTGCTGGCGATCTGGGCCGCTGATGTGCCTTCACGACGCGTCACCAGACCCAACAGGAATACTTCGCCGTTTTCGGTGGTGACCTTCACGTTGGAGGATTTTACAGTGTCGCTGGCCAGCAACTGAGAACGCACTTTGGTGGTGATCCAGGTATCCATGGAGGCGGTGCCCAGCGAAATCGGCGTGCCTTTGCGGATTTCGTTATACACCTCGGTAGTGCCTTCCACGCCCATGGCGATTTGTTTGGCCCGGCTGGCCAGTTCGGTCGAAGGCGCCTGACCGGTCAACAGCACCTTGCCCTGGTAGGCGGTGACGGAGATCCGCGCTTCTTTGCTTAATTGTGTGTCTTTGCTCAGCGCGTTGGATACCCTGACTTCCAGCGTGCCGTCGTCGACCTGGGTGCCGACAGTCCGTGGATCGGTCGCGGATTTGGTTGCGACCGCCGCGCTGCCAATCGCAACAGCGCCAATACAGCCCTGTAGCATCAGACAGGCAGACAGCACGGCAATGCAAGAGTAGATCCTCATGGAGTGCTCCTTAATCGTTCTGGTGTGGGAAAAGCGTGTTATCAATCAAATCGCACAAACAGTTGACGGTCAGCATATGCATTTCCTGAATGCGGGCGCTACGGTGCGACGGGATGCGGATTTCCACATCCTGCTGGCCCAGCAAGCCCGCCAGCTCACCGCCATCATAGCCGGTCAGGGCCACAATGGTCATGTCCCGCGTGACGGCGGCTTCCACCGCTTTGACGATATCACGGCTGTTGCCGCGCGTGGATATCGCCAGCAGCACATCGCCCGCCTGACCCAGCGCCCGCACCTGCTTGGCATAGACTTCTTCATGCAGGCGATCGTTGGCGATAGCCGTTAAGACCACGTTATCGGCATTAAGTGCAATCGCCGGCAGACTGGGCCGCTCGGTTTCAAAACGATTAATCATACTGGCGGCAAAATGCTGTGCGTTGGCGGCAGACGTACCGTTACCACAGCACAGGATTTTGTTGCCATTGAGCAGCGACTGCACCATCGCCAGCGCGGCGCGCGAAATGGCGTCCGGTAGCGCTTCCGCCGCGGCTATTTGGGTTTGGATACTTTCCGTGAAACAGACTTTAATTCTCTCCAGCACGTTCTGTTAACCTGTTTTGAAGTTGAAAATCATGATGTTACTCAGACTGCCCAAACGCGTTGGGCAACCACTCCACCTGTGAGCCGGTTACGGCCAGTACGTCGAAGCGGCAATCGGTGGAATCGAAACTGGCACCCTGACGGGACAGCCATACCGCTGCGGCGCGCAGCAACGATTGCTGTTTTTGCCGGGTAATACTGGCAGCTGCGCCGCCAAAGTCACTGTTGCGGCGATAACGAACCTCGACGAATACCCAGGCGCCGCCATCGCGCATAATCAGGTCCAGCTCGCCGCCGCGCACCGTCACATTGGCGGCCACAAAAATCAGCCCGGCGCGTTCGAGATGGCGTCGGGCCAGTTGTTCGTAGCGACCGCCGGTGATGCGCCGGTTCAGGAGGCGGGCACCAGTTGTCCCTGACGGAACTGCAGCCAGGTGAGTTTGCGGTTGACGACGCAATCCGGCGAAGTGCTCAGGACACCGGTCGCCCCGGACAGCGAGTTCCCCGGCTGATGCAACTGCGAGAAGTTGCTGGCCAGTTTCCATGCGTCCATCCCCATGGCAAACAGCCGCACCAGCGAGTAATCGTTGCGGAACTGCGTGCTGATTTGTTGCATCAGCGCCGGGCTGGCGCCAGTCAACAGCGGAATATCGCTGAACTGCAATCCTTCCATTTCAAACCGGAAATCCGGCCCCAGACCAGCCTGATAGCTGCGTGAGCTGGCGTAGAGCGCCGGGCGCAGCGCGCCTTTGTTGCGCATGTCGATCATCGGCTTGAGCAGCGTCAGCTCATCCGGCGTGGCGATAATATAAACCGCATCCACGTTGCCGTCGCTGGTGGCGGTGGCTATCGGCGGCGCCTGATTCGGTATGGTCAGCCCGCCAACCGTGGTGGAGGGCTGGGGGGCGGAAGCGGCGGTGATAACCGGTTGGCCGTTGAGCGGAATCCCCGCGCCGCTGTTGAGCGCCTGTTTCAGGTCATACACGCCGCCGGTGCGCTGCTGCAATACCACGCCGCCTGCCTGCTGTTGCCAGGACTTGGCGAAAGCGGCCACTACCCTGTCTCCCAGATTGCCGCGCGGCGCCAGAATCAGCGGATGCTGCTTACCCTGCTTGTGGATGAATTGCGCCGCGTCGGCGGCTTCGTCTTCCGGCGACAGAGCAAAATAGCAGATATTTGGATTAGGTTGGATGTGTTCCGGCTGATTCAGCGCCAGCACATTCAGGGTCGGGTTGAGCCCCGGCAACTGTTCCACTTCGTTTTTGAGCAACGGCCCGACGATGGTGGTGGCGCCGTCTTTCTGCGCCTGGGCAATGACATTGGCCAACGCCTGATTAGAGGTGTCGTAGACTTTTACTGGAATGGTACCGGCCGCCGCAGTCGTTAAAGCCGGAACGGCGGTTGCCGTTGTTGAAGGCGCTGACGAGGTCGTCGGGGCAGCCGGCGATGTGCCGCTCATATCCGGCGTCGGCGTAGCGGGCGCCGCCGGGCTGGCTGTCGTCGCTGCGGTACTGGCCGATTGCGCCGTCTGAACAGGCATCGCCAGCGAAACCTGTCCGCTTCTGGCGGCGCTAAACCCTTGCTGAATCGCATTGGCGAAGACCTGCGCCTGCCCGTTCAGCGGCAACAGCAACGCGATGGCGTTGCCGCCGGCGGGGGCATTGTCCCCCGGCTGCGCTGCTGCGGCGGGCGGGGTGCCGCCCAACTGAGACGGCAGTTGTTTGGCCGCCGGATGGCGTGGGTAGCGCCTCTTCCAGTCTTCTATCGCAGCCTGCAGGTCAGAGGGAACCTGAGCTTTGGTCTGCCAGAGATTGAGCAGGTCGAGCCAGCCTTGCAGGGTATTTTCATCGACATTGATCACCATCGATCCCATATCCTGCTGGGTGAGGCGGGTTAATGCGGCCCAGGTCTGATCGATGTTGCGTTGATGGGCATCCCCCTGCAACAACGGTTCCTGCCCAATGTAAGCGCGGATCAGCGTCAGCGATGGGCGATCCTGGGCGGCTTTGATTTGCGTCTGGTAGTAGCGTTCCTGCTGTTGGGGCGACAGCGACTTCACATCCAACTGGGCCAGCGTACTGTTGGCGGCATTCAGATCGTTCTGCGCGACGGCCAGTTCGGCGAGCAACAGCCGCTGTTCCTGACGCTGCTTGTCGTTCAACTGCGACGGCAAGGCGTTCAACTGACCGTTGGCCTGGGGGAGTTTGCCTTCCTGAATCAGGGCATGAATCGCAAGTAATTGCCAGTCAGCCTTGCTATCATCACCGCTTTGCTGCATCTGCTGCAGGTAGTAATCGGAAGAAGCGCCGGCTTTGCCCTCTACGTGCTGCTGGGTTGCAGTGCCTTGCGGGGCCTGGCTGGGACAGCCGGCGAGAAACAGTGCCGCCAGCATGACAGGAACCAAACGGCCTGCATGGGTACGGACAGAATTTAACGGAAGCATACTGTATCCAGTGATGTTTTAACGATGCTCAATATTAAATCGGCAAACCGGATGAAACAATGAATCAAGACCAACAAGCACAGATTTCCGCCTCCACGCTTTACATTGTTCCCACGCCTATCGGCAATCTGGCAGATATCACGCAGCGGGCGTTGGCGGTGTTGCAACAGGTTGATCTTATTGCAGCAGAAGATACTCGTCATACCGGTTTATTGTTACAACATTTCGCAATTAATGCGCGCCTGTTCGCACTCCATGACCACAATGAACAGCAAAAGGCGGAGCAATTGCTGGCGCGGTTGCAACAGGGCATGAGTATCGCGCTGGTGTCGGATGCCGGCACACCGCTGATTAACGACCCCGGTTATCATCTGGTGCGCCGCTGTCGAGAAGCCGGCGTGCGCGTAGTGCCGTTACCGGGGCCGTGCGCGGCGATTACCGCGTTGTCCGCCGCCGGTCTGCCGTCGGATCGCTTTTGTTATGAAGGGTTTCTGCCAGCGAAAACCAAGGCGCGTAAAGATACGCTGCGTGACCTGCTGGAGGAGCCGCGCACCCTGATTTTCTACGAGTCAACCCACCGGCTGCTGGATAGCCTGCAGGACATGGTCGACGTCTGGGGCCCGGAGCGTTACGTGGTGCTGGCGCGTGAGCTGACCAAAACCTGGGAGTCGCTGTACGGTGCTCCGGTGGCGGAACTGCTGGCGTGGGTGCAGGACGATGACAACCGCCGTAAAGGCGAGATGGTGCTGATCGTGGAAGGGCATCGGCCTGACGAAGAGGCGCTGTCTGCGGCGGCGTTGCGTACGCTGCAATTGTTGCGGGCGGAGCTGCCGCTAAAGAAGGCGGCGGCGCTGGCGGCGGAGATTCATGGCGTGAAGAAGAACGCGCTGTATCGTTACGGGCTGGAGCAGGAAGACGGTCACGCATAATCAGGGATGACAAGCCGGCCGATTTGCCCTATTATCCGCGCCGAAGTTGACCAGACAGTCGCCGCTTCATTGCCGTCCTCCGATAGGGGGAGACAGATGGAGGGGAGGAAAGTCCGGGCTCCATAGGGCAGGGTGCCAGGTAACGCCTGGGAGGGTAAAACCTACGACCAGTGCAACAGAGAGCAAACCGCCGATGGCCCGCGCAAGCGGGATCAGGTAAGGGTGAAAGGGTGCGGTAAGAGCGCACCGCGCGGCTGGCAACAGTCCGTGGCACGGTAAACTCCACCCGGAGCAAGGCCAAATAGGGGTTCACATGGTACGGCCCGTACTGAACCCGGGTAGGCTGCTTGAGCCAGTGCGTGAGTGCTGGCCTAGATGAATGACTGTCCACGACAGAACCCGGCTTATCGGTCGACTTCACCTCTTTCTAAAACAATACGTTGGCGTGTTTCAGGTACTTCACAGCGAAGTGAAACACGCCAACGGTTGTCTCTTCCCGATTATCCCCAGCATGGCAGGGGCGATTACCTGCGTTTTCTATTTTTCTCTGATTTTTCCAGGCGTGCGTTATCCGTTTCCCGGTTGGATGTGTTTATTGTCGCAAGCGTCTATTCATGGGGGATTAATTGACTTGCGGGGGCTGGCTGCGGTGATACATTGAAACAAATGACACGAGGAGCCGATTATGCTGAATAAAGATACGAAACTTTGCATTTCTCTTTCAGGCCGCCCAAGTAATATAGGTACACGATTTCATAATTACCTTTATCAAAAGCTTGATCTCGACTTTATATATAAGGCGTTTACTACCAGTGATATTGAGCACGCAGTAAAAGGCGTTCGTGCATTGGGAATCCGTGGTTGTTCGGTATCCATGCCTTTTAAAGAAAGTTGTATTCCTTTTATTGATACGCTGTCGGATTCAGCCAAAGCCATCGATTCTGTTAATACTATTGTCAATGAGAACGGTCATTTGACCGCTTACAATACAGATTATATTGCTGTTAAATATTTGATTAACCAAAACCTCAAAGATAAAACCATGCACGTGCTGATAAAAGGCAGCGGCGGTATGGCTAAAGCGGTTATTGCCGCATTCCGTGATAGTGACTTTCGGCAAGTGACTATTCTGGCGAGAAATGAAGAACGTGGGCTTTCTCTTGCGAATAAATATGGTTTTCAATGGTGCCGGGATGCGGCAGGTATAAAGGCGGATATTCTGGTGAATGTCACGCCTGTTGGCATGACCGGCGGGGAAGAACAAAATCAGCTGGCATTTACCGAAGATCAAATACGCATCGCCAGCCATATTTTTGACGTTGTGGCTTTCCCTGCGGAAACACCATTAATTCAGCTCGCCAGAAAGGGCGATAAACCGGTTATTACCGGCGCTCAGGTCATTGCATTGCAGGCATTGGAACAATTTGCTCTTTATACCGGGATTCGGCCCAGCGAGGCCTTAATGCAGGAAGCCTCCGTATATTCCCGGTCCTGACGGACGTGCAACGTATTACGCCGCAGGTTGTCTATCGGCCGGTTACGTGTACGTGGCCAGCGATCGTCAAATTTATTGACAATCATCATCATGGGAATCCGACTGTATCGATGAAACAGTAGAGGTAAAGTAATCCCCATCGGTACTTTTTACCCACACTATTATTAAGGATACCTCTATGAGCACTTCCCGGATGCCAGCACTGTTTTTGGGCCACGGTAGCCCGATGAATGCGCTGGATGAAAATGACTACACGCTGGCCTGGCGTAAACTGGGAGAAACCCTGCCGCGGCCGAAGGCGATCGTAGCGGTATCCGCGCATTGGTATACCCGCGGCACCGCGGTCACCGCGATGGATAAGCCGCGCACCATTCATGATTTTGGCGGCTTCCCGCAGGCGTTGTTTGATACCCAGTACCCGGCTCCCGGCGCCCCGGACGTAGCTAAGCGGGTGCAGGACGTTCTGGCGCCGGTGTCGGTGTATGCGGATCATCAGGAGTGGGGGCTGGATCACGGCACCTGGGGCGTGTTGATCAAAGTGTATCCGGAGGCGGATATTCCGGTGGTGCAACTGAGCGTCGACGGCACCAAGCCGCCCGCTTACCACTATGAGCTGGGCCGTAAGTTGGCCGCGTTGCGTGACGAAGGCATCATGATCGTCGCCAGCGGCAACGTGGTGCACAACCTGCGGATGATCAAATGGAACGGCGATGGCGCACCTTATGGCTGGGCGACCTCGTTCAACGATTTTGTTCGCAGCAATTTGGCCTGGCAGGGCGACGCGGCGAAGCACCCGCTGGTGAACTTCATGCAACACAATGACGCGGCGCTGTCTAATCCGACGCCGGATCATTTCCTGCCGCTGCTGTATGTGCTCGGTAGCTGGGACGGTCAGGAACCGGTATCCACACCGACGGACGGTATTGTGATGGGGTCGCTCAGCATGATGTCGGTGCAGGTTGGATAACGACCGACCGTTGTAACCGGTAAAGCACCTATCGTCCGAAGCACTTATCGCCCGAAAGGGCGATAAGTGGGGGTGGTGCGAGGTAGCGGTGTTAAGTATTAAGTACTAATGCTAAGTGCCGGTGTTAATCCAGAATGATATGCGGATAGAAGCGGGATAAATCCTGAGTAATCAGTTCCCGGTCTTCCCGCAGACCGATACCGCAAGGGTTATCGCCCACCAGCCAACTGCCGATCAGCGTGTAGCTATCATTGAATCTGGGCAATGGGTGGAATTGCTGCACGATAGAACCTTCCTCGCCATAGGGGCCGTCCACGGCAGCGACTTGCTGACCCTGCCGATAAATCCGTATGTTGGCGCCTTCGCGGGAAAACAGCGGCTTGACCACATAGTCGCTCATCGCCGGCGGGTTATCTTCGGTGAAGTAGGCCGGCAGCAGGTTGGGGTGGTTGGGGAACATCTGCCACAGCATTGGCAGCAGCGCCTTGTTGGATACCACGCTTTTCCAGCCCGGCTCCAGCCAGCGTACCCCGGCGTCCGCCAGCTTGGTGGAGAAGGTTTCGCGCAGCATGAACTCCCACGGGTAGAGTTTGAACAGGTTGCCGATGGTGTTGTCCTGCAGATCGGTGAATTGCCCGCGGTCGCCTAAACCTATCTCATCAATGTACAGGAACTGGCTCGGCACGCCGGCTTCCTGCGCGCAATCCTGTAGGTATTGCACCGTACCGCGATCTTCATCGGTGTCCCGGCAGCAGGTGAAATGCATATTGCCGAAACCGTGGTGGGTGCGCAGATATTCAAAGCGTTCGATCAGCTGTTCCTGCAGGCTGTTGTACTGGTCCGCGTGCTGCGGCAGCAGGCCGGCATTGATCTGATCTTCCAGCCAGATCCACTGAAAAAACGCCGACTCGTACAGCGACGTCGGAGTATCGGCGTTGTTTTCCAGCAGCTTAGCCGGATTCTTGCCGTCATAAGCCAAATCCAGCCGTGCATAAAGCGCCGGCTGGCGCGACAGCCACGAACTGCGCACGAAGTCCCAGGTGTGGCGGGGAATGCGGAATTTGGTCAGCAGCGCTTCGCTGTTGACCACCTTATCGACCACCTGCAGGCACATCTGGTTCAGCTCGGCGGTCGCGTCTTCCAGCTCTTCAATCTGCGCCAGCGTAAACTGATAGTAAGCGTCTTCACACCAGTAGGGCTCGCCATACATGGTGTGGAACCGAAAACCATACTCGGCCGCTTTTTCCTGCCAGTTCGGGCGTTCGTTAATCGCAATGCGTTTCATGGCGAGTGACCTTACCCCCCGAAAGAGCGGCGAATCGGCGTCGAGCTGCCGGTTTGACGGGTGCTGCTGCCGGTGGCGGATGAGCTACTGCTCGATGTGCCGGTCGCCGCGCGATCCCTATCCTGATTGCCGGTCATGTTGGCCGCCGGCGTACTGTTGAGTTTGTTCACGGAGTCGCCAAAGCCGCCGCGGGTGGTGGTGATGCTGGATGACCTGACGCTGGAGGTCGGTTTGGGCGTCATTGCGTCTTTGGGGACGGTGATGGTGCGTCCGGTGGCGGAGCCATAATTTTTGCCGCTGGCGTCCACATAGCTGCCGTTGGCGGGATTATTGGGGGTATTCGGGCGGAATACCGGTTGCTGGGCAAAATTGTTGCCGCCCATCAGCTTGCCCATCATGAAACCGGCCATCAGCGGCATCCAGAAACTGCCGCTCTGTTGAGGCGCGGCGGCGCTGGCCGTGGTGCTGGTTGTCGCGCTTTGCGTACACTGGCTTTCGCCGAATGCCGCCACGCACTCTTCGCGGGTGGCGTACTTGGGCGCGGTTCTTTCCGCTTCTTTCCGGGCGTTGTTATAGGTGGTGGTGCACTGGTCCTTCATGGCCGGATTGGCACGAGAACAGTCGTCCGCGTTTTGGTAGAGCGAGACGGTTTCGTCGGTTTTCTCGCAACCGGAGAGAATAAAGACGGCGCCGACAGCCAGCGCGATCGGCGCGATACGGTAACCACAGCGCTTGCGGAAACGTGCGTGGTTGATGTTTGACGTTCTTTTCATTGTTGTTGATCCCAGAACAAAGTTGATCCCAGAGCAAAAGGGCATCGTGCCCATCATTTACAGGTATTAAAACGGGTTTAAGAATAGGAGAAGGGTGAACAGCTTGTAAAGCGCCGGTGTTCAAGGCATAGCCTGTCTGAATGCGGCGGATGAAAAGAGCAGGGGAGCCAGGACGGGTTCCCCTGCGAAGCATCAGGGCTTAGCCTTGGCGGCGGTTTTTGCTGCCGCTGGCGTGGTTGCCGGCGCCGGCGCATCGTCGCCGATGGCCGCCGATGTTGACACCGGTTTACCCAACATAGCGTTCAGGGTGCGCAGGTCGTCTTCATTGAGCGTACCGAGCGCCTGCTTGAGGTTCAGCTGGTTGATCAGGTAGTCATAGCGCGCGCCGGACAACTGCTGCTTGGCGTTGTACAACGTAGTGGTGGCGTCCAGCACATCAACGATGGTGCGGGTGCCCACCTGATAGCCGGCTTCCATTGCGTCCAACGAGCTTTGCGCCGAGATCACCGCCTGTTTGTAAGCGTTAACGCTGCTGATGGAGGCCGAGATGTTGTTATGCGCGGAGCGCAGCGTCTGGATTACCGAACGGTGTGCGCTTTCCATGCTTTCGCTGGAGGCCACAAAGCTGTGCTGCGCCTGTTTCACCCTGGATGAGGTGCCGCCGCCGCTGTAGATCGGCAGGGAGAAGCTCAGACCAACCTGATTCTGGCCCACATAGGTGTTGTTGAAGTTGTCGCCTACCGCGCGGGAGCCGGAGTAATCGGTATTGGTGACGCCGGTGGAGGCGGTCAGGTTAAGCGTCGGCAGATGGCCGCTTTCCGCGGAACGAATCTGCTCGCGCGCCAGATCCTGGCTCAGGCGGGCCGACAGCAGGCTGAGGTTGCGGTTTTCCGCTTCTTTCAGCAGGCCGTTCACCGCGTCGGGTTTCTGCGGGCTAAAGCGATCGATATTCAGCCCCGCCAGTTGCGGATAGAACTGGCCGGTCACCTGACGCAGGGTTTCCATCGCGTTGTCCAGATTGTTGCGCGCGGTCACTTCGCTTGCCAGTACGCTGTCATATTGCGCGCGGGCGTTCTGTACGTCGGTGATGGCGACCAGGCCGACGTTGAAACGTTGGGTGGTCTGGTCCAGTTCGCGGTAAATCGACTGTTTCTGGGCGCTGACGTAAGACAACGAATCAATGGCGCGCAATACGTTGAAATAGGCGGTCGCGGTATTGAGCAGTAGCGTCTGCTGGGAGGTCTGGTAGCTGACGTCCTGAATGCCGGCCTGTTTTTCCTGCAGCGTTAGTGCGCGCCACAGCGACATGTTGAAGATCGATTGGGTCAACTGCAGCGAGGCGCTGGTCGCATTGCTGTTAATGTCTCTGCGGTCGCGGTACCCGCTGGTGTAGGTGTAATCCGCGCCCAAACCCAACTGCGGCAGTAAGGACGAGCGGGCTTCGTTAATTTTCTCAAAAGCCGCGTCTCGGTTGGCGGCAGCGCTGCGTAAATCCGGATTGGTCGTTTTAGCCTGCTGGTAAACCTGTAACAAGTCTTCGGCCTGGCTTACGGCGCTAAAGCCGCCCAGACCCAGGCTGATGAGAAGTGGGAGCAGTTTCTTCATTTGCATTCCTTGTTGTGCAGCAAAATTTCTTGGTTGCGCCATCTGGAGACGATATACCTGCCGATTCTATCAGAATCGACCAATCGAATTAGGTGGCTGAATGTGCCATCTTTTCCTTGCGGTTATCCCAAAAGCCTATTTTACTTAGCGGCTTGTGGCTGGGCACAATGCCCGACAGCATGCCAGAGGCTGCCCCGGCAGGATCGCCGTTTCCGGGTGTTGCAAAGGCATTGCGTTAATACCGGGAACGCCTCATTCTTGCTGGTAGACTTTCCGCACCTGATTATCCGTATCGGGCTGGCACGATTGCATGATGAATATTGCACAAAACGGTGAGCGCCTGTCCACGTTTTCGCCACACAAAAATGGCTTGCCTGCCGTGTTGTCCACAGGAGTTGAGTTTATGGCGTCCTCAGATACGCATCCCGGTACTTTTACCAAAGATGATGTAGAAATTATTGCACGCGAAACGCTCTACAAGGGGTTTTTTTCGCTGCAGCGTTATCGTTTTCGCCATCGCCTGTTCAACGGCGGCATGAGCGGCGAAGTCAGCCGGGAGATTCTGGAGCGCGGCCATGCCGTGGTGTTGTTGCCTTATGATCCGGTGCGCGACGAAGTGGTGTTGATCGAACAGATTCGCATCGCCGCCTACGACACCAGCACGTCGCCGTGGTTGTTCGAACTGGTGGCCGGTATGATCGAGCCGGGCGAAAGCCTGGAAGAGGTTGCCCGCCGCGAAGCGCAGGAAGAAGCGGGGCTGGTGGTGCAGCGTTGCCGTCCGGCGCTCAGTTATCTGGCGAGTCCCGGCGGTACCAGCGAACGGCTGGCTATCTGGGTCGGCGAGGTGGACGCCGGCGCCGCCAGCGGCATTCACGGGCTGGCGGAGGAACATGAGGATATCCGCGTGCATGTGGTCAGTCGCGAACAAAGCTACCAGTGGGTAGAACAGGGGATTATTGACAACGCCGCCTCTGTCATTGCCTTGCAATGGTTGGCATTGCACCATGAGACACTAAAAAAAGACTGGGTGGACGGATAATGAAGCGTTATGTCCCGGATTTCCCGGAAATGATGCGGCTAAGCGAAATCAACTTCGCGCAGTTACGCCGCTTGCTTCCCCGTAATGAAGAGGCGGGCGCGGCGGTGGTTTATCAGGTTCATAACGCCAGCTACCGTTTAACGATTCTGGAATCTACGCGGTACACCGCGCTGGTGGAGATTCAGCAGATTGCGCCGTCGGTCAGCTACTGGGGCCTGCCGACGCTGGTGGTGCGGCTGTATTACGATGCGATGGTTGCGGAAGTGTGTTCCAGTCAGCAGATCTTCCGCTTTAAGGCACGTTATGATTATCCGAACAAGAAGTTACATCAACGTGACGAAAAGCATCAGATTAATCAATTTCTTGCCGATTGGCTAAGATATTGCCTGGCGTGTGGTTCAATGTCGGTTCCTGTTTGTTAGATCTATTTGTCATATTTCAGGTTGCATGAGCGTTGGCCGCGTTACCCGGCTCGTTTCCGGGTCTCGCCTCGGGGCCGCTGTCAGCAGCGTTTAAATCGGCGACGTTGATTGGTCTTCATCCTGTTTTGTCGCCTTGCTGCAACTCGAATTATTGCGGGTATAGATCGATTTGTTAGGCAGATTGCAAAGACCCAAGGACACTATTTGGAAAGCCTGTTGACACTTCCTGTGGCGCGTGGGGCCAGAATCAGGATTTTACAAATAACAGATACCCACCTTTTTGCCGGCGAGCGGGGAACGTTGCTCGGCGTTGATACTTACCGCAGCTATCAGGCGGTGCTGGACGCCATCGCCGCCCAGCAATGCGATTTCGATCTGATTACCGCCACAGGGGATTTGGCGCAGGACCATACGAAGGAAGCCTACACGCGTTTCGCCGATGGTATCCGTCGTTTTAATGCGCCTTGCGTCTGGTTACCCGGCAACCACGATTTTCAGCCCGCCATGGTGGATGTGCTGGCCCGCTCGGGGATAGTGCCTTCCAAACACGTGTTGCTGGGCGAACACTGGCAGGTGATTCTGCTGGACAGCCAGGTGTTTGGCGTGCCGCACGGCGAGCTGAGCGAGTACCAACTGGAGTGGCTGGAGCGCAGCCTGCAAAGCCAGCCGGAACGCTATACGCTGCTGATGCTGCACCATCATCCGTTGCCGTCGGGCTGTACCTGGCTGGATCAGCACAGCCTGCGCAATGCCCACAGTCTGGACGCGTTACTGGCCCGTTTCCCGCGTGTGCGCACCGTGCTGTGCGGTCATATTCATCAGGAAATGGATCTGGACTGGAACGGCCGCCGCCTGCTGGCGACGCCATCGACCTGCGTGCAATTCAAGCCGCACTGCACCAGTTTCACCATTGATAATGTCGCGCCCGGCTGGCGCTATCTGGAATTATTGCCGGATGGCGTGGTTGAAACTCGGGTGTGCCGCCTTGAAGGGAATGAATTTTTGCCAGATATGGATTCGGACGGTTACTGATGCCCACCCTGCTTTATCTTCACGGTTTCAACAGCTCGCCCCTGTCGGCGAAAGCCACGGCGTTGCAGCAGTGGCTGGCGCAGCATCATCCCCACATTGATATGCTGGTGCCGCAGTTGCCGCCTTACCCGGCGGACGCGGCGGAAATGGTGGAGCAACTGGTGATGGAACGCGCCGGGCGGCCGCTCGGTCTGGTCGGGTCGTCGATGGGCGGTTATTACGCCACCTGGCTGTCGCAGCGTTTTCGCCTGCCGGCGGTGGTGGTCAACCCCGCGGTGCGGCCGTATGAGCTGCTGCTTGATTTCCTGGGGGATCAGCAGAACCCCTACACCGGCGAGCAATATGTGTTAGAGTCACGGCACATTTACGATCTCAAGGTGATGCAGGTCGACCCGCTGGAATCTCCGGATTTGCTGTGGTGTCTGCTGCAGACCGGGGATGAGGTGCTGGACTATCGTCAGGCGGTGGCCTGTTACACCGCTTGCCGTCAGACGGTGGAATCCGGCGGTAATCACGCGTTTGTGGGTTTTGAACATTACTTTGCGCCGATTATCGACTTCCTCGGATTGACGGCGGACTGACTCATCCCGGCGCGGCCGCGGTGAGCGGTCGGCGCCCATCATCACCCGTATCCCGTTATGTCAGGTTGGTCAACGCGCTTTTACGGCGTTTTCACCCTGATAATCGACGCTTGGCGTTGTGCCTGCGCCACGTATAATCGCGGGATACCGTCTGACTTTCAAACAACGACAACATTCATTCTAACCATGACGCAATCAAGTTATAACGCTGATGCGATTGAAGTCCTCAGCGGGCTGGAGCCGGTGCGCCGCCGTCCGGGGATGTATACCGATACCACCCGTCCCAACCATCTGGGACAAGAGGTCATTGATAACAGCGTCGATGAGGCGCTGGCTGGTCACGCTCGTCGCATCGATGTGATTCTGCACCCCGATCAGTCGCTGGAAGTGATTGACGACGGGCGCGGGATGCCGGTGGACATCCACCCGGAAGAGGGCGTTCCCGCCGTCGAGCTGATCCTGTGCCGCCTGCATGCCGGGGGCAAATTCTCCAACAAAAACTACCAATTTTCCGGCGGCCTGCACGGGGTGGGGATTTCCGTGGTCAACGCGCTGTCCACCCGAGTGGAAGTGACGGTGCGCCGCGACGGTCAGGTCTACGACATCGCCTTTGAAAATGGCGACAAGGTACAGGAACTGACGGTGACCGGCACCTGCGGACGCCGCAACACCGGTACACGCGTGCATTTCTGGCCGGATGCTTCATTCTTCGATAGCCCGCGCTTTTCCGTACTGTCCCTGACGCATTTGCTGAAAGCCAAGGCGGTGCTGTGTCCGGGGGTGGAAATCGTCTTCAAAGACGGCGTAAACGACACCGAACAGCGCTGGTGCTATCAGGGCGGTCTTAGCGATTACCTGTGCGAAGCGGTCAACGGGCTGCCGACGCTGCCGGAAAAACCGTTTATCGGCACGATTCCCGGCGACACCGAAGCGGTGGAATGGGCGCTGCTGTGGCTGCCGGAAGGCGGCGAACTGCTGACCGAAAGCTACGTCAACCTGATCCCGACCTTACAAGGCGGCACCCACGTCAACGGACTGCGGCAAGGGCTGCTGGACGCGATGCGCGAGTTCTGTGAATTCCGCAATATACTGCCGCGCGGCGTCAAGCTCAGCGCCGAAGACATCTGGGAGCGCTGCGCCTATGTGCTGTCGCTGAAGATGCAGGACCCGCAGTTCGCCGGCCAGACCAAAGAGCGGCTGTCGTCGCGCCAGTCGGCGGCGTTTGTCTCCGGCGTGGTGAAAGATGCGTTCAGCCTGTGGCTGAACCAGAACGTGCAGGCGGCGGAACAACTGGCGGAGATGGCGATCTCCAGCGCCCAGCGCCGTATGCGCGCCGCCAAGAAAGTGGTGCGCAAGAAACTCACCAGCGGCCCGGCGCTGCCCGGCAAGCTGGCGGACTGTACTTCGCAGGACCTGAGCAAGACCGAACTGTTCCTGGTGGAAGGGGACTCGGCGGGCGGCTCCGCCAAGCAGGCGCGTGACCGCGAGTACCAGGCGATCATGCCGCTCAAGGGCAAGATCCTCAACACCTGGGAAGTGTCGTCGGACGAAGTGTTGGCGTCGCAGGAAGTGCATGATATTTCGGTGGCGATCGGCATCGATCCGGACAGTGACGACCTGAGCCAGCTGCGTTACGGCAAGGTGTGTATTCTGGCGGATGCGGATTCGGACGGGCTGCACATTGCCACACTGCTGTGCGCGCTGTTCGTACGCCATTTCCGCGCGTTGGTGCAGGGCGGTCATGTTCATGTCGCTATGCCGCCGTTGTACCGTATCGACCTCGGCAAAGAGGTGTATTACGCGCTGGATGAAGAAGAGAAAGCCGGCATTCTGGAACAGCTCAAACGCAAGAAAGGCAAGCCTAATGTCCAGCGTTTCAAAGGGCTGGGGGAAATGAACCCGATGCAGCTGCGTGAAACCACGCTGGACCCTAACACCCGTCGTCTGGTGCAGCTCACCATCAACGAGCAGGACATCGAACAGACGCTGGCGACCATGGACATGCTGCTGGCGAAAAAGCGCGCCGAAGACCGCCGCAACTGGCTGCAGGAGAAGGGCGACAAGGCTGAACTTGACGTCTGACGCCCGGGCACGATGAAAGTCACGCTGGAAGAGATGCAGGCATTCGTGGTGGTGGTGGACTGCGGGTCCGTCACCGCCGCGGCTGGACAGCTGGGGCAGACCACGTCCGGGATCAGCCGGGCGCTGGGTCGTCTGGAAAGCAAGCTCGGTATGACGCTGCTGCACCGCACCACCCGCCGTCTGGCGTTGTCGGAAGAAGGGCAGATATTCTTGCAACATGCGCGGGATGTGTTGCAGACGGTGGAACTGGCGGAAGAGCAGATTGCGCTACGTCGCAGGAAACCCAGCGGGCGGTTGCGCATCAACGCCGCCGCGTCGTTCATGCAGCATGTGATCGTGCCGCTGATCCCGGAGTTTCGCCGCCGTTATCCCTGTATTTCGCTGGAGCTGAATACTGACGACGTGATTATCGATTTGCTGGAACAGCATACCGATGTTGCGATTCGTATCGGTGAACTGCGTGATTCCAGCATCCATGCCCGGCCGCTGGGCGCCACCCGGCTGCGGATTCTGGCCAGCCCGGAATACCTGAGCCGTCACGGTACGCCGCTCGGCGTGGAGGCGCTGGCCGGTCACACCTTGCTGGGGTTTACCCAGTCCGAGTCGCTTAATCTCTGGCCGCTACGCAGCGCATTTGGTGATTATTACCCGATCGTGCCGACGATTGCGGCGTCCAACGGTGAAATGTTGCGCCAGCTGGCGCTGCGGGGAGAAGGCATTGTACGGCTGTCGGATTTCATGACCCGCGATGATGTGGCGGCTGGTCGGCTGGTGCAGATTCTGGCCGACGACACGCTGGAGATGCGCCTGCCGGTCAATGCGGTGTTCTACCGCAACACCGCGCTGGCCAGCCGGATCGTCAGTTTTCTGGATTTTCTGAGCGAAAAAATGGCGCAGCATCCGCTCTAGCCGTGAAGCGGAAGCCGCGCCGAGGGTAAATTAAGGCGATATCGCCGGAATCAGGCGAAAACCTGATCAAGGTGTGCGCGGTAGCGGGCGATGTCTTGTTCCACGTCCGGCTGCTTGATGACGTCGTTGCAGATAAACGTCGGCAGCGACGACAGGCCGATGAACTGGTTGGCTTTGTGGAACGGCAGGTACACGCCATCCACGCCGACGCCGTGGAAGAACTGATCGGGGTCGGTAAAGGCTTCCAGCGGTGCGTTCCAGGTCAGCGACAGCAGGTAGTGTTTGCCCTGCAACAAGCCGCCGGAGCCGTATTTCTTGCTGGCGTCCGCGCGGGTGCGGCCGTCGCTGGCGTACAGGGAGCCGTGTCCGGCGGTGAACACATCGTCGATGTATTTTTTTAGGATCCACGGCGCGCCCATCCACCAGCCCGGCATCTGGTAGATGACGGCGTCGGCCCACAGGAAATTCTGCACTTCCTGTTCGATGTCGTAGCCTTCGTCCACCGTGGTGATGCGGACGTGGCGACCTTTGTCGCGCAGGAAAGACGCGGCGACGTCCGTCAGGGTACGGTTGAGTTCGCCTTTGGAATGACCAAAAGATTTTCCGGCGTTGATGATGAGTACGTTATGCATGGCTGATGACCTCGAATGGCATAAATAAGCATGTGCTGGAAGCCAGTCTAGCCGCCGGATTAACGAAGAAAAATGTGCCGTGGCGCACAACACTGTTGCCGAATCGTCAATAATCGTCGGTTTTGAACCGGGGCAAGGCGTCGCGGCAACGGGATGCAGTGAAGAGAGACACGACTTGCGGTACTATCCGGGCAGCTTTTGCCACCACGTGGCTTATCGCGTAAAAATTAAGCGAGTTTTTTGAACATGGCGAAACGCCACGGTTTAAGGATTATCAATGAGTGACATGACTCATGACGGCGCAGAGCGTCTTGCGCTGCACACGTTTACCGAGAACGCCTATCTCAACTACTCCATGTACGTCATCATGGACCGGGCGCTCCCCTTTATTGGCGACGGCCTCAAGCCGGTTCAGCGCCGTATCGTGTATGCGATGTCTGAACTGGGGCTGAGCGCCAGCGCTAAATTCAAGAAATCCGCCCGTACGGTGGGCGACGTGCTGGGTAAATACCATCCGCACGGCGACAGCGCCTGTTACGAGGCGATGGTGCTGATGGCGCAACCCTTCTCCTACCGCTACCCGCTGGTGGACGGTCAGGGCAACTGGGGGGCGCCGGACGATCCCAAATCGTTCGCCGCCATGCGTTATACCGAATCTCGTTTGTCGAAGTATGCCGAAGTGCTGCTGGGCGAGCTGGGTCAGGGGACGGTGGATTACGTGCCGAACTTTGACGGCACGATGCAGGAGCCGAAGATGCTGCCTGCCCGTTTGCCCAACATCCTGCTCAACGGCACCACCGGCATCGCGGTCGGCATGGCCACCGATATTCCGCCGCACAACGTGCGTGAAGTGGCGGCGGCGGCGGTAGCGCTGATCGATGAGCCGGACACCCAACTGGACGCGCTGCTGCGCTACGTGCAGGGACCGGATTTCCCCACCGAGGCGGAAATCATCACCCCGCGCGACGAAACCCGCAAAATGTACGAAAGCGGCCGCGGCTCGGTGCGTATGCGGGCGGTATGGAAAAAAGAAGACGGTAGCGTGGTGATCACCGCGCTGCCGCACCAGGTGTCGGGGGCGCGGGTGCTGGAGCAAATCGCCAGCCAGATGCGCGCCAAGAAGTTGCCGATGATCGACGATCTGCGCGACGAGTCCGACCATGAGAACCCGACCCGGCTGGTGCTGGTGCCGCGTTCCAACCGTATCGATCTGGATCTGGTGATGAACCACCTGTTCGCCACCACCGATCTGGAAAAAAGCTACCGTATCAACATGAATATGATCGGCCTGGATGGCCGCCCCAGTGTGAAAGGGCTGCGGGAAATCCTGACCGAGTGGCTGGCGTTCCGCCGCGACACCGTGCGCCGCCGTTTGAACTTCCGGCTGGATAAGGTGCTCAAGCGCCTGCATATTCTGGAAGGCTTGCTGATTGCGTTCCTGAACATTGATGAAGTCATTCATATCATCCGCAACGAAGATGAGCCGAAGCCGGTGCTGATGGCGAAGTTCGGACTGAGCGATACCCAGGCCGAAGCGATTCTGGAACTGAAATTGCGTCATTTGGCCAAGCTGGAAGAGATGAAGATCCGCGGCGAGCAGGACGATCTGGCTAAAGAACGCGATCAGATCCAGGCGCTGTTGGCGTCTGAGCGCAAAATGAACAGCTTGCTGAAGAAAGAGATTCAGGAAGACGCCAAAGCCTACGGCGATGAGCGTCGTTCGCCGTTGCATGAACGCGGCGAAGCCAAAGCCATGAGCGAACATGACCTGTCTCCTTCCGAACCGGTGACCATCGTGCTGTCGGAAATGGGCTGGGTGCGTAGCGCCAAGGGGCACGACATCGACCCGTCCGGCCTGAGTTACAAGGCCGGCGACGCCTACCGTGCCGCCGCCCGCGGCAAAAGCAACCAGCCGGTGGTGTTCATGGATTCCACCGGGCGCAGCTATGCGCTGGATCCGCTCACGCTGCCGTCGGCGCGTGGTCAGGGCGAGCCGTTGACCGGTAAGCTGACGCTGCCGCCGGGCGCCACCATCGAGCAGGTGCTGATGGCGGCGGACAACCAGCGGCTACTGCTGGCCTCCGACGCCGGTTACGGCTTTATCTGTACCTTTGCCGATCTGGTGGCCCGCAACCGGGTGGGTAAAGCGGTGCTGACCCTGCCGGACAATGCGCACGTGCTGCCGCCGCTGGAGCTTCAGCGTGACGATGACTTGTTGCTGACCGTGACCGCGGCCGGCCGCATGCTGCTGTTCCCGGTAGCCGACCTGCCGGAGCTGTCCAAAGGCAAGGGCAACAAGATCGTCTCGATCCCGGCGGCGCAGCTGGCCAGCGGCGACGATCGGATCTTGTGGCTGATGCCGATCGCACCACAATCCACCATCACGCTGCATGCCGGCAAACGCAAGTACTCGTTGCGCCCGGAAGAACTGCAGAAATATCAGGCCAGCCGGGGCTGTAAAGGCACGGCGCTGCCGCGCGGTCTGCAACGCGTCGATCGTATCGAGGTTGACGCGCCGGCCGGCATCGCCAGCGCCGGCAGCAGTGAAGAATAGTTCTTCCTGTAGGCTGGCGGCCCGTCGTTGCGAGCGGCGGGCCGTAAACGGGGCGCCCTGTTTTTTGATGGGCGCCGATGCCGGGGCGGCATTTCCCGTCGTGATTTCCTTTTCGTCTTTCCCTGTACGTCCAATAGCCGCTTTTGGGTGGACAACGCGATCTGCCGCGGCAAGGTTCGCCGTGTGTTTTATCGCGAAGCCGCTATACTAGCGGCGGCTGTTGGCTAATGAGGTTGCTATGTTATTCATTCTCCGGTTTTTGGTGGTGATCGTTTATTCCGTAGTGCTCTGTCTGGCAGGGTTGGTTTACTGCCTGTTTACCCCGAAAGATCCCCGTCATGTTTCCCGGTTTGGCCGCCTGTTCGGGCGTTTGTCGGTGGTGTTTGGTCTGAAGGTGGAAGTCCGCTATCCGCAGCCGTCTCACTTTGACGGCAACTGTATTTATATCGCCAACCATCAGAACAACTATGACATGGTGACGGCGTCGAATGCGGCGATTCCGGGCACCGTGACCGTGGGCAAGAAGAGCCTGGTGTGGATCCCGTTTTTCGGCCCGTTGTACTGGCTTTCCGGCAATCTGCTGATTGACCGGGATAACCGCGCCAAAGCGCATGGCACCATCTCGCAGGTGGTGAAGCATATTCAAGAGCGCAACATTTCGGTGTGGATGTTTCCGGAAGGCACTCGCAGCCGCGGGCGCGGCCTGCTGCCGTTCAAAACCGGCGCGTTCCATGCCGCGATTGCCGCCGGCGTGCCGGTGGTGCCGATCTGCGTGTCCAGCACCCATAAAAAAGTGAAGCTGAACCGCTGGAATAACGGGCATGTGATTGTCGAGATACTGCCGCCGATTGACTGTAGCGCTTACGGTAAAGAACAGGTCCGCGAACTGGCCGCTTATTGCCATGACCTGATGGCGGCGAAAATCGCACAGCTGGACGCGGAAGTCGCACAGCGCGAAGCGGCGGAAAAACGCTAAGTCAGCGCGAGGATGCGCGGCGTGACCCTGCGGGCGGTGTTACGGCCCGGAATGGAGTAAAGGATTGAACAGGTTTTCGGAGTCATTATGTCATTGAGTCGGCGTCAGTTTATTCAGGCTTCGGGCATTGCGCTGTGCGCGGGTGCAATGCCGCTGACGGCCAGAGCCGACGGCGGGAAAAACCCACTGCCTGTTCCCCCTCTGCTGGAATCCCGCCGCGGGCAGCCGGTCTTTTTGACCATGCAACGGGCGCACTGGTCCTTCTCCGGCGAGCGGAAAAACCCGGTATGGGGGTTTAACGGCCGTTATCTTGGCCCGACGGTGCGGGTGTTCAGCAATGACGACGTCAAGCTGATTTACAGCAACCGCCTGAATGAACCGGTGTCGATGACCGTCAGCGGCCTGCAGGTTCCGGGTTCGCTGATGGGCGGCGCCGGCCGCATGATTCAGCCTAATATGGACTGGTCGCCGGTGTTGCCGGTACGTCAGGCGGCGGCCACTTGCTGGTATCACGCCAATACGCCCAACCGCATGGCGCCGCACGTCTATAACGGTCTGGCCGGCCTGTGGCTGGTGGAAGATAGTCTCAGCAAGTCGCTGCCGATTCCCAATCATTACGGCGTGGATGATTTCCCGCTGATTATCCAGGACAAGCGGCTGGATAACTTTGGCGCGCCGCTGTACAACCCGCCCAGCAGCGGCGGTTTTATGGGGGATACGCTGCTGGTGAACGGCGCGCGCAACCCGTATGTGGAAGTCTCCCGCGGCTGGGTTCGCCTGCGCTTGCTCAACGCCTCCAACGCCCGCCGCTATGTGATGCGCATGAGCGACGGCCGGCCGCTGCACCTGATTGCCAACGATCAGGGTTTTCTGCCCGCGCCGATGGCGTTGAACCAGATGTCGCTGGCACCCGGCGAGCGCCGTGAAGTGCTGGTCGATATGTCTCAGGGCAACGAGGCGACGCTGACCGCCGGCGAATCCGCCAGCATCATGCAGCGGCTGCGCGGATTGTTTGAACCCTCCAATATTCTGGTGTCGTCGGCAATTCTGACCCTGAGGCCCACCGGCCTGCTGCCGCTGGTGACCAACACTCTGCCGATGCGCCTGCTGGCCGACAATATCATCGACGGCGCGGTCAGCCGGACGCGCGAATTTCGCCTCGGCGACAGCCTGCCGGGCATCAACGGCGCCATGTGGGACATGAATCGTGTTGATGTACAGACGCAGGTCGGGCGCTATGAGCGTTGGATTGTGCACGCCGACCAGCCGCAACCGTTCCACGTTCAGGGCGCGGCGTTTCTGGTGCGTAGCGTGAACGGCGGCCTGACGCCGCCGGAGGACAGCGGCTGGAAAGACACCGTCTGGGTAGAAAACGATGTGGAACTGCTGGTGTATTTCGGCCAGTTCTCCACGCCGCAGTTCCCGTTCCTGTATTACAGCCACACGCTGGAAATGGCCGATCGCGGCTCCATCGCTCAACTGGTGGCGCAAGCTTCCAACGGATAGCGCAGCCCTGACGGACGTCGCCCGCGCGTCAGACGTGGGCGACAGGAACGGGCGCGGCGCTAGTCTTTGCGCGGCGCATCGGTGCGCGGCTGATCCGGGTCCGGCCCCAGTCGCTTGCCGCAGTCAAGCGTTGCCACTTCGCTTAGTTCTTCTTTCTCCAGCCGGAAGTCAAACACCTCGAAATTTTCCCGAATACGCGCCGGGGTAACGGATTTGGGGATCACCACCAGACCGCAGTCAAGATGCCAGCGGATCACGATCTGCGCCGGCGTTTTACCGTATTTTTTCGCCAGCGCGTGGATCACCGGGTGGTCGAATACGCCTTCTCCGCCCTGCGCCAGCGGGCTCCAGGACTCGGTCTGAATGTGGTGGGTGGTGTTCCAGGTGTGCAGCATGCGTTGCTGGAATAACGGGTGCAGCTCGATCTGATTGATGACCGGCATCACGCCGGTTTCTTCTTTCAGGCGTTGCAGGTGGTGCGGATTGAAATTACAGACGCCGACGCTTTTCGCCAGCCCCTGTTCTCTGAGATTGAGCAGTCCGCGCCAGGCTTCGACGTAGGTGTTCTGCTCCGGCAGCGGCCAATGGATCAGATACAGGTCGACGTACTCCAACTGCAGTTTGCGCAGGCTTTCCTCCAGCGCCTGACGCGGATGCGCCTGATCGCTGTTCCACAGTTTGGTGGTGATAAAAATATCGCTGCGCGGGATATCGGTTTGCTGTAACGCTTTGCCGACACCCGTTTCGTTCTTATAAATAGCGGCGGTATCAATGGCGCGATAGCCGATGTTCAGAGCTTCGGTAACGGCTGCAGCGGCCTGTTCGTTGCTGGCCTGCCAGACGCCAAGCCCTAGCTGGGGCATGATATTGCCGTCAGCCAGTTTAACCAGAGGTTGCATCGTCATGTCATTCTCCTTGTTATGTGCCTTCAGCGCCCGGGAGAGATAGCGGGGGGGCATGGCGGCACTGTGGCGATGAGACAAAGACGCCGCCTGGGACGGCGGCGTCTGAATGCCGGTTTTCACATCAGGCAGTGCCTGAGCGCCAGCGGCGGCATGTTTTTAAGTGTAGTCGAAAGTCACCAGCCGCGGTTAGCGGGCGGCTTCGTACACGCGGCGACTGATGTCCAGCGTGATGTCGTGGTGCTCGCCCAGCGCGGTCATGCCGTGCTCTTCCAGCTTCGCCACCATTGCCGGAATGGAGCTGCCGTCCAGTTGGTAGTCGGACAAGCGAGTCGGTACGCCCATCTGTTCGAAGAAAGCGCGGGTGGCGGCGATGGCCGCATCAATGCGCTGGTCTTCGGAGCCATCACGCAGATTCCAGACGCGTTCCGCGTATTGCAGCAGTTTTTCACGTTTCTGGACGCGGCGCTCATTGAGCATTGCCGGCAGCACGATAGCCAGCGTCTGGGCGTGGTCCAGTCCATGCATGGCGGTGATTTCATGGCCCAGCATGTGGGTCGACCAGTCTTGCGGCACGCCGGCGCCGATCAGGCCGTTGAGCGCCATGGTAGCGCTCCACATCACGTTGGCGCGCACGTCGTAGTTGTGTTGCTCTTTCAGCGCGAGCGGACCTTCTTCGATCAGCGTCAGCAGCAGGCCTTCGGCGAAACGGTCCTGTACTTTGGCGTTAGCCGGGTAGGTCAGGTACTGTTCGACGGTATGGACGAAGGCATCCACCACGCCGTTGGCGATCTGACGTTCAGGCAAGGTGTACGTGACTACCGGGTCGAGCACGGCAAAGCGCGGGCACACCAGCGGATTCATGAACGCCTGCTTGTCGCCGCTGCTCTTACGGGTGATGACCGCGCCGCTGTTGGACTCGGAGCCTGTCGCCGGCAGGGTCAGTACCACGCCCAGCGGAGTGGCGGTTTCGATCTGCGCGCCCCAGGTTTGCAGGATGTGCCACGGATCGTCGGCGGCGGTGTAATGTGCCGCAGCGGCGATGAACTTGGTGCCGTCCGCGACCGAACCGCCGCCCACGGCCAGCAGGAAGTCGATTTTTTCCTTGCGGACAATCTCAACCGCCTTCATGAGCGTTTCGTAGGTCGGGTTTGGTTCAATACCGGAGAACTCCAGTACGTTACGGCCTTTCAGCGCGTTGATCACCTGGTCGAACACGCCGTTTTTCTTGATGCTGCCGCCGCCGTAGGTGATCAGGATGCGGGCGTCCGCCGGGATCTGATCGGCCAGACTGGCGATTTGCCCTTCGCCGAACAGGATTTTGGTCGGGGTATGGAGAGTAAAATTCTGCATGGTTATAAATCCCTTCTAAGGTGACTGGTCCAGTTTGACGCCTTGCTGTAACAGCGCAGGCAGGACATGGGGTAGTAGACGTATTGATAGGCACCGGCGGTATTGCCGCCCCAGGCTTCGCCATCGCTACGTCCTGTGTGCTTCCAGTGGTTAATCAGGGTCTTTATCTGCTATCACCACGATTGACCGCAACCAGACGTGTCGTCCTGATAATCGCGGATAACGCCGCTTTCGGCATTCGCTGACGGCATCACCGCGCTCACGATTGAGCCGTTACCTGAGCGAACCGTATATCAATGGTAGCCATCGCGGTGTGGCCGTGGGTTTTATTCTCGGTGTCCATCCGCATTCCGGCAATGCTCATTTCTCGCTATGTATTGCCTTTTTCTGCAAAGCTTAGGAGAAAAGGGTGATTCTATTGCCCATATATGTCACTTTATTTCCGTTGTTAGTAAGAGATGAACATATGCAAAATCTTAGTTCACGCCAGCGTTTGGTCAATCTGGCGATGCTGTACGCCGCCGGCAATGGCGTCAGTCAAACTCCGATTCCGCAGGTCAAGGTGATTTACATCGATCGCCACGGCGCGCGGGCGCCGGTGCTGTACGACCCGTGCATTGTGATCATGTTTCAGGGGCACAAGGTGGGGTATCTGGGAGACAAGGTCTTCCAGTATGACCCGGACAACTACCTGCTGATGACGGTGCCGCTGCCGTTCGAGTGTGAAAGTTTCGCCAGCCCGGAAAACCCGCTGGTTGGTATCTCCATCCGGGTGGATATCCCAATTCTGCAAGATCTGCTAATCGAGATGGGGGATGACAACTGCGGCGAGAAGCGGCGGTCCGATACCGCCGGTATCAACAGCGTGCCGCTTAACGAGGCGATCCTGTGTGCGACGGAGCGATTGCTGGAGGCGATGGCGAACGCGCGCGACGCCAGGGTGCTGGGGCCGTGGATGGTGCGGGAAATCCTCTACCATGTGCTGTGCGGCCCCTGCGGCGATTCCTTACAGGCGCTGATGAACCGCTACAGCCATTTCAGCCAGATCGCTCGCGCGCTGCGCTATATCGAAAACTATTATGCAGACAACCTGAACGTGGAACGGTTGGCAGCGGAAGTGAACATGAGCGTGTCGGCGTTTCACCATAACTTCAAGGCGGTCACCAACACTTCGCCCGTGCAGTACCTGAAGTCCTATCGGCTGCACAAGGCGCGTTTACTGATGGTGCATGACGGGCTGAAAGCCAATGTGGCGTCCATACAGGTGGGGTACGAAAGTCCGTCGCAGTTCAGTCGGGAGTTCAAACGCTTCTTTGGCGTTACGCCAGGCGATGAAGTCGCCAGGCTGCGGGGATCAGGAGTAGTAGAGAGCAGTTAGGAGTAGTAGAGAGCAGTTGAACCGCGTTTCGCCACGCTCGCGAACCGCATATCAGTTATCCGGCGGGCAGCGCATTTGCTCCGCCGGTCTTTCTCAGGCCATCGCCCGTCTTTTACGCCACAGCACCAGCAACATTCCCACCAGTCCGCTGAACAACAGCACCAGCGGCAGAATGCACAGCGCGGTCATCACCTGATCTTCATAGCGTTTGACCAGCGGAATATGGCTGAGGGCGTAACCCAGCGTAACGATGCCGGTAACCCACAGAAAACCGCTCAGCCAGTTGAAAATCTGAAAGCGGGTACTGCTAAGTCCGGACACCCCGGCGATGGTCGGCAACAAGGTGCGCACGAACGCCAGAAAACGACCAACCAGCAGTGCGGCCAGCCCATGCTGGTGGAACAGGTTGTGGGTGCGTTGATGATAGTGAGCCGGTAGCTGATGCAGCCATTTCTTCACCAGCCGGGTATCTCCCAGCCAGCGCCCCTGAAGGTAACTCAGCCAGCAACCAAGACTGGCGGCTACGGTCAACAGCACCATAGTGGGAATGAAGCTCATCACGCCTTTGGCGATCATGGCGCCGGTTAGCAACAACAGGCTATCGCCCGGCAGAAACGAGGCGGGCAGCAAACCGTTTTCCAGAAACAGGGTGGTGAAAAGCACGCCATAAATGACCCACACCACGCGCGGATCGGCCAGTGCGCTGAAGTCTTGTCGCCACAGCGCCTGAATAATTTCATGAACAACACTCATATCGCATCCTGTCTGGTTTGCTATAACCCTTGAAGCCCGCGTAAATACGCCGCGCTGAGCCGGAAAAGACGAGCATCAGGATAGGGTAAAAAAGGTAAACGTATTGTCATCGTTGTTACTGTTCATCATATACGCTTTGCCTGACTTACCACAGCGGCATCAGGGGGCTGGAGGGATAGTGGCGTCACATTTCCCGCAATCTCCTGAAGCCGGTTTCCAAATCGGCGATCAAATCGTCGCAATCTTCCAGGCCGATGTGCAGCCGTACCAGCGTACCGGTAAAGTCGACGCCGCCTGCCGGACGAATCGCCGCCAGTTCTTCCGGCTGGTTGGCCAGAATCAGCGATTCGAAACCGCCCCAGGAATAGGCCATGCGGAAATGGCTGAAATGGTCGAGATAATGGGCCAGTTGCTCGCGGCTCAGTTTGTCTTTCAGCACGAACGAAAACAGGCCGTTACTGCCGCTGAAATCCCGTACAAAGTATTCGTGCCCTTTGCAGCCGGGCAGCGCCGGGTGGTTGACTATCGCCACTTCCGGGCGCTCCGCCAGCCAACGCGCCACGCGCAGGCCGTTTTCCTGATGCTGCTGCAACCTCACCCCCAGCGTCCGCAGCCCGCGGCTGGCCATGTAGGCGCTGTCGGCGTCGGCCATTTGCCCCATCAGGTAGGATTGCTCGCGCAACTGATCCCAGCAGCGCGCGTTGGCGACGGCGGTGCCGATCATGGCATCGGAGTGGCCGACGATGTATTTGGTGCCGGCCTGAATCGAGATATCCACCCCCAGATCCAGCGGACGAAACAGTACGCCGGCCGCCCAGGTGTTGTCGATCATGATGACGATATCCGGGTTAACGCGGCGAACGGCGGCGACAATCGCCGGAACGTCCTGCACTTCCATGGTGATGGAACCGGGTGATTCCAAAAATACAACTCGGGTATTGGGCTGGATCAGGCTGGCGATGTCGCCGCCAATCATCGGATCGAAAAAGGTGGTGCTGATGTTCATTTTGCTCAGCACTTTGTTACAAAAATCCTGCGTCGGTTCGTAGGCGGAACCGGTAACCAGCAGGTGATCGCCCGCCGAGACAAACGAGACGATGGCGTTGGCGATCGCCGCCGCGCCGCAGGGGTAAAGCGCGCAGCCCGCGCCGCCTTCCAGTTCGGTCATGGCGTCCTGAAAAGCGAAGTGGGTCAGGGTGCCGCGACGACCGTAAAACAACGCGCCTTTGGCGCGATTAATGGTGGCGTGTTTTTTATCCTGCACGCTGTCGAATACCAGCGAAGAGGCACGCTGAATCACCGGGTTTACCGCCCCCTGGGTCACTCTTTTGCTGCGCCCGGCGGCCACCAGCGCGGTGGCGATTTTTTTACTCGTCATACGGCATCACCTGTAGCTCAAACATTCCTTGCGTCCATCGCTTTACGTTACCACGGCTGGGATGACAGGGGGGCGGCTTTTCTTATTTAAGATGAACATGCCGCTGATGCGATGTAACGAATGTGCTGAGAAACGGTGCGTTAGAGGCAAAGCGTGCAGCAAAATGCGTAAATAATAATGAGAACGACTATCAATTAATTCTGGGTTTGGTATCATTTTCGCCAGATTAAAGTGGCATGAAAATGATGGGTGGAGGCACAGCGTGTATACGGCTGACAAGAATATTAACCAACGGGGATCATCAGTCTGGCGTAAGCCCGGCCGCGTGTTCGGGGGCTTTACTCAACGTCTGATGGCGTTCGCGTTGCTGGGGATGGCAGGCAGCGCATTGGCCGCGCCGGCGTCAACGCCGATCGCGACCGGCACGGCAGCAGCGACTACCGCCGCTCCGTCCGCGCCGCCGGGAGCTGTCGGCAGCCTGATGAGCACGGATCTGTCCGTCTGGGGAATGTATCAGCACGCTGACGTGGTGGTAAAAACGGTGATGATCGGCCTGTTGCTGGCATCCGTGGTTACCTGGGCGATTTTCTTCGGCAAGAGTACCAGCCTGATGGGCGCCAAAAAGCGCATTCGTCGCGAGTATCAGGCGCTGGAAGACGCCCGCACGCTGGATGATGCGTTGGATATCTCCGGCGTGTTCAAACCGGGCAGCGTGTCGCTGCAACTGCTGGCGGATGCCCGCAATGAGCAGGAGCTGTCCGAACGTTCCGACGACAATAACGGCATCAAAGAGCGCACCGCGTTTCGTTTTGAACGCCGGGTAGCGGCTACCGGGCGTCAGATGGGGCGCGGAACCGGTTATCTGGCGACGGTGGGGGCTATCGCGCCGTTCATCGGTCTGTTCGGCACCGTGTGGGGCATCATGAACAGCTTTATCGGCATCGCCCAGTCGCAGACCACCAATCTGGCGGTGGTAGCGCCGGGTATCGCCGAAGCGCTGCTGGCGACGGCTATCGGTCTGGTCGCGGCGATTCCGGCGGTGGTGATTTATAACGTGTTCGCACGCTGGACAGCCGGTTACAAGGCGATGGTGGGCGATGTGGCCGCGCAGATTCTGCTGTTGCAGAGCCGCGATCTGGATATTGCAGCCAGTGCCGGCAACGCGTCTTCTTCACCGGCGCAGAAACTGCGGGTAGGGTAAGTCGATGGCGATGCATCTGAACGACGGGCAGGGTGAAAACGGTGAAATGCATGACATCAACGTGACGCCGTTCATCGACGTCATGCTGGTGCTGTTAATCATCTTCATGGTGGCTGCGCCGCTGGCGACGGTGGATGTGCGGGTTAATCTGCCCGCCTCCAGCGCCACGCCGCAGCCGCGCCCGGAAAAACCGGTGTTCCTGACGGTGAAGGCCGATAAACAGCTCTATCTGGGCGACGATGCGATCACCGAAGCGACGCTGGCTCAGGCGCTGGAAGCCAAAACCCTGGGCAATAAAGACACCACCATTTTCTTCCAGGCAGACAAGAGTGTGGATTACGAAACCCTGATGCGGGTGATGGATTCGCTGCGCGAAACGGGCTACCTCAAAATCGGCCTGATGGGCGCGGAGAAAGCGCGCTGAGGCGCGGTTTCCTGCCTGAACTGAACCACCGCTTCGGCGGTGGTTTTTTTATGTGCGCTTGGTCTTTTGCACGTTGCCGCGCCTAAACCGAGAGCGCTAACGGCGCCTGCCGAATCCTTGCGGCCTCGGACTATTGTTCAATCACTATGATTCCGAGACGCTCCATCAACGTATTTATCTGATGACTATCTAACTTTACGCCTTCGAGATTTGTCGAACGCACATCAAGCTCCCCCAATTCGGCGTTGATTAAATCGCATTGCGTAAAGTCGGCGGAGCGCCAGTCAAAAGCATTAAACTCTCCCCCGGACAAATCGGAGCCGACAAAGCTGGCGCCGTTGACATTCGCGCCTGTCCAGCGGTTTTCCCATAGCTCACACTTTTCCAGTATGACGCCCGACAGGTTGGCGTAACTTAAATTTGATTTCGTGATGTAGGCGCTGCAAAACCATGTGCGGGCGGTAATCCTGTTCATGAAGCTTGCGTCCCGGAAGTCGGCGCCCTGTGCCCGGCAGTCGCGTATTTCAATGCCCAGTGCTTTCACCGAGCGGAAATTACACAGCGACAAATCGCAGTTTTTAAAGCTGGCGTCTTTCAACGTCGCTCTATAAAAATTACAGCCCATTTGGCTTTCTTGATCGAAAAACTGGCAGTTCAAAAACTGGGTATCAGTTAAATCGCAGCCTGCAAAGTCGCAATTATGGAATTTACAGTTTTCGATGAGCTGTTGGGTGAAGCGATCCGCACTGAACTTTTGCTCTGTAAAGGTCTGGGCAATCATTATCACACCTGTAAATATAACCAGTTTTCGGTCATCTTACTGGTCGCCAGCCTCGCAAGCTACTTTTTGTCACGCGAACTTTTGTCACGCGAACTTTTCGGTGAGACCTTTGGGAGGCGCTATCGTGTTCAGGCGCGGGAATCCGGGTGACGCCAGTGCGGGCGGGTCGGCACATATACGCGGCTTTCCGTCAGCGGCTGTCCTTCAATCAGTGCGTTGATCATCTCAAAACTGTTGCGCGCCAGCGTCTCGCAATCCTGCGCCACGGTATCGATCTTCATCGGCAGGCAATCGAACAGGTAGTGATCGTCAAAGCTGCACAGCCGCATGTCGCAGTCCATCAGGTTGTGCTGATTCAGGTAACGCAGCACGCCTTCCAGCAGGCCGCAGGCGGCGGTAAACAGCGCTTTGGGCGGCCGGCCGAGGCGGGCGCACAGTTGGGCGAACATCTCGTAACCGGCGCTGGAATGATAGTTGCCGTGGATAATCCATTCCGGGCGGCACTCGACGCCGGCGCGCTCCAGCCCAAGCTGGAAACCGGCCAGTCGATCGCGGGTAGGGGAAATGCGCGGCTGACCGCCGATGAAATAGAACTCGTCCGGATGCCGACGGGCGATGTTTTCCACCAGCGCAGCGGTAGACTCCACCGCTTCGGAAACCACCATCGGCAGGTTGGACTCGCCGATCACCCGGTCGAACTGCAACACCGGCAACTGCTGATTAATCTTTTGGTATTCGACATCGCTCAACATGCTGGAGGCGACGATCAGGCCGTCCACCTGACGCTGTATCAGGCTGTTGACCGCCATCATTTCCTGGCTGGCGTTCTCATCGGTACAGGCAATCAGCAACTGCAACCCGGCTTCCCGACACAAGCACTCCAGTTCGCGGGAGATCATCGCAAAACCGTAGTTGGTCATTTCCGGCACCACCAGCCCCAGCGTGTTGCTACGGCTGGAGCGCAGAGAGCGGGCGTGGATGCTGGGTTGATAGCGTTGCTGTTGCGCCAGCGCCAGCACCCGGTCACGGGTTTCGTCCGAAACGCGGAACTCTTTGCTGCGGCCATTGAGAACCAGACTGGCGGTGGATTTGGATACTCCCGCCAGTCGTGCGATGTCGCTGATTGTGACGCGTTTGGTCTGTTTCACCGTGATATCTTTAGAGGACAATGTGCCTTTAATGGCATGAAAAGGAACCTTATTCTATCACGCACGGTGCCAACAGCCAGTGTTGCAGCGTAATGCGTCCGGAACCGCTGAAGCTGACCATGGCGTCGCTGGTGGGGAAGTAGCGTGACGACATCACCGCCTGCCCGTGGTTGATAAAGATTTCCACGCTGGAGCGGTCGCACAGAATCTGTAGGTGGTGCAGCGGGCCGTCATGCCAGTAACGGTGTTCCGACTCATTGGTGCGGCGATTACGGCGGCTCAGGGTCAGGCGTTCGCCGTCCCAGCACAGCACCATTACTCCGGCGAAGTTGAGCTGAAATTCGCCCTGCGTGTCCAGCACCAGTTCCGCGCTGCTGGCGGGCAACGCGGGCGCGTAATCGGCGACGCCCTGCCACAGATGTTCCAGATGACGCAGGCTTTGCAGCTCGCGCACCGGTTGCTGGTAAATCCGGTCATCGCGCAGCGTCAGTTCACGCGGGCAGGTCATGGTATGGATCCAGCCGTGGACGATCGTGGGCTGGAAGAACTCGTTCTGATCCGGCACGCCCATCCAGCCGAACAGCAGCCGGCGGCCATCTTCGCTTTGCGTGGTTTGCGGCGCGTAAAATTCGAAGCCCAGATCCAGTTCGTGGAACGCCTGATGGGTGAAGCGGCCGCTGTCGTAGTCGAGCGAGCCGATGAAATAGCCGGACTGATGGGTATTCAGGTAGCGCTCTTCTTCGGCGGGCAGCCCCTGCGGGCAGCAAATCAGCACGTCGTGGTTTTCCAGTGCAAACAGGTCCGGACATTCCCACATGTAACCGAAATCGCCCAGCCCGTTGAGCCGGGAGCCGGCGATTTCACCCAGAGCATGCCACTGCAGCAGATCGGAGGACCGATACAGCAGCACCTTGCCCTGCAAATCCATATCTTGCGCGCCCAGCACCATGTACCAGTTATCCTGATGACGCCAGACCTTCGGGTCGCGAACGTGGCCGGTGTACCCTTCCGGCAATGACAACACCGGGCCGGTCTTGTCGAATTCGCCGTCGTCGTTGGCGCGCGCCAGACACTGATACGCGGTGCGTGAGCCGTCGTCGTATTTCACATTGCCGGTATAAATCAGCACCAGGGCATCGTTGTCCACCACGGCGGAGCCAGAATAACAGCCGTGGCTTTCATAGCTTTCCGCCGGCACCAGCGCCACCGGTTCGTGACGCCAGTGCACCAGATCGGCGGAGCTCCAGTGCCCCCAGAACTTGGCGCCGTGGGCGCAGGCCTGTGGATTCCACTGATAAAACAGATGGTAACGCCCCTTATGCTGCACGAATCCATTGGGGTCGTTCAGCAGCCCGACCAGCGGCGACAGGTGCCACTGCGGACGATGCGGGTCATAGGTTTGCCGTGACGGTCCGGACATCAGGGCGTAGGCCATGCGTTTTAACAGATGGATTTCCTTCATTATGCGTTGTCCGTTTTGTATTTCAGCAACAGAGAGATCAGGAAGGCAGCGCCAAAGGCGATCAACATACCGAGCAGATAATTCAGCATTGAGCCAGCCTGTACGATGGCAAGGCCCGGAATGCCGGTCAGCCCGACCGCCGTCATGTTGACGTGGTTGGCGACGACCCAGGCGCCACCCAACGCACCGCCCGCCAGCCCGGCCAGGAACGGTTTGATGAAGCGCAGGTTAATCCCGAAGATCGCCGCTTCGGTAATGCCGAGCAGACAGGAAAGCGACGACGGCACGGCGATGGCTCTGATTTTAGCGTCGCGGGTTTTGAAGTATACCGCCAGACAGGCGCCGCCCTGCGCCACGTTAGCCATCGCCCAGATCGGCAGCAGGAAGTTGACGCCGATGGACGGGTTACCCAGCAATCCGGCTTCGATGGCGTGGAAGCTGTGGTGGACGCCGGTGATGACGATAGCCGAATACAGTCCGCCGAACAGCAGCCCGGCCAGCCAGCCCGCGTGGGTAATCAGGGTGCTCAGCACTAAGGAAATGCCGTCGCCCAGCATGCGGCCCGCCGGGCCAATCACCAGCATGGCGACGAAGCCGGAAATGATCACGGTCAGGAACGGCGTCACGATGATATCCAGCGCGTTCGGCACCACCTTACGCAGGCGCTTTTCCACCAGACTCATGAACCATACCGCCAGCAATACCGGGAACACGGTGCCCTGGTAACCGATCATGGCGAATTCCAGACCGAACAGGTGCATGGTTTTGAAACCGCCGGCCACGCCCCAGGCGTTGGTCAGCGCCGGGTGGGTGAGGATGCCGCCCAGCGTCGCGCCCAGATAGGGGTTGCCGCCAAATTCACGCGCGGCGGTAAAGCCGATCAAAATCGGCAGAATGATGAACGCGGCGGAGCTGAACATATCCAGCATCACGAAAATGGCGCTGCCGGCATCGACCCAGCCGTAGGTCTTGATCATGCCGAGCAGGCCCATCAGCAGGCCGGAGGCGACAATCGCCGGGATAATCGGCACGAAAATGTTCGACAGCAACCGGGCCAGGCGTTGCAGCGGGTTGAGTTTCTGCGCCGCCAGCGTGGCCGCTTCGCTGGTGCTGGCTTCGCTGATGCCGGCGGCCTTGATGAATTCGGCGTAGACCTTGTTCACCAGCCCGGAGCCAAAAATAATCTGCATCTGGCCGGCATTCTGGAAACACCCTTTGACGCCTTCGACATTTTCGATGGCGGTTTTATCGGCCAGGCTGTCATCGTTGAGCACCAGCCGCAGGCGGGTGGCGCAGTGCGCGGCGCTGGCGATATTTTCCCTGCCTCCCAGTAAAGGGATCAGGGAGGCCGCAGTGGCATGAATATCCATAGTCTTCCTCTTTTATCAATCAGGTGTGCGGCCACCCGTCACCGGTAGCATAAGCCTTGCCGGTGACGGCCGCGTTAACCGTTAAAACCAGGTTTCCATCTGGACGCCGAAGGTCCATTCGCCACCTGCTTTGAAGCCGGTGGAACCGAAGGCGTCGTCGCTGGCGTAGTTATCCAGTCGCTTGTCCCAATCCATGTAACTGGCGAAGATGCGCAGTTCCGGTCGGCTTAATAAATTGGAGATATCGCCCACTTTGAACGTCGGGGCGAAAGTCAGCTTGTAGAACCCGCCGCTTACCTGATTACGCGATAAGTATCCCTGAGGATCCAGATTCATATATTGATAGCTGCCTTCATAGGCCAGCGCGAAGTTTTCGGTAATTTCCTGAATAAAGCGCGCATTAAATGTCACCCAGCGGTAGTCATCCCCCTGAACGTAACGATCTTTGCTGCTTTGCGCCAGAATCGCCGGAGCGAAACTCCAGGTTTTATTCAGCGCGGTCGTCCCGTAGGTGGCCAGACGCCAGGTGCTGGCGTTCTGGGTCAGGTTGCCGTCGGAACCGATGGATTTCACTTCGCCGCCGAGGCCGTGGCCGTACAGCAGCGCCACTTTGGATGTCCCGTCGCGCAGGCCGTAGAAGCTGTCGCCATGCCAGGCAGCGAGCGCGTGATAACCGCTGTCGCCGGCGTTGGTATTGGTGACGTTGTTGGCGTTGTTGCTCCCGGTATTTTCTTTTATGTCATTGTTACGAGCACGCAGGCCGCTCAGCATGAACTGGAACGGGCCGACGAAGTTATTGCTGGTGACGATGTAGTTCTGGATCTCCTTGTCCAGCGAGGTGATCTCGCCAAGGCTACGGCCGTAGATGGATAAGTTGCTTTTCCAGCCATCGACCGGCTTCACGTCGTAGATACCGCCGCCGGTCCCCGCCAGGAACACCACGTCGGAGTCGATCCAGTGGATGTCGAAGTTGTCGCGGTCAAAACGCTTGCCCGCCCACAGCGTGGTGTCTTTGAACGCGCCGGTGAACGTCGGCAGTGAGCCCAGTTCCACAAACGCTTCACGTACGTTCAGGTCGCTGGTGCTGGCGGTCCAGTCGTTATAGCTGCGCTGTCCGTCGGCCATCATGACCTTGAAGCGGGTGGTGGCGCCGTTATCCAGTTTGGTGCGGTGTTCCAGCTTCAGCTCCAGGTAGGTATCGTCCTCGTTGCCCAGTCGGCCGACATGGCCGCCGGTTTCGCCGGCCGGCGTCATGCTGGGGCCGATGTTCGCCTTCGAACTGGTGACGGAGTCGTGGATCGCCAGGCCGGAACGGGCATAGCCGTGGAATTCGAAGCCATCGGCAACGCTACGCTTGTTGGTCAGCGCGTCGGTTTTCAGCGCTACCTGCTGGGTCTGTTGTTCGTTTTGCGTGGCGCGCGCCGCAACCTGTTGGGTCTGCTGCGCCACTTGCTGGGTGGTTTGCTCCACCTGCTGGGTTTTCTGCTCGACTTGTGCAGTGCGGGCCGCCAGTTGTTTAGCCTGTTTTTCGGCGGCGTCGGCGCGGGCTTCCGCTTGCTTCGCGCGCTGTTCCGCCTGCAGCAGGCGCTGCTCCAGCGCGTTCAGACGCGCCTCAATGCTATCAGAAGGGGCTGCCAGCGCCAGTGAGGTACAGAGTGCGAGTCCCACGGCGGCGGCAAGATAACCTGGCTTTATCATGTTGGGTTTTCCCTTGGATGGTCAGATGGCTTTTTTTGTTTTGCTAAATTGCTAAACCGGTTATGCAGCGAAAGCTAAATGGGGCGAAGAGGGTTGGCAAGGAATTTTGTTTTCTTGCTGTGCTAACTGTGATCATGACAACAAAACCCGCTCCCGACGGTGCATGCGGCTGTCGGGAACCGGTTCTGAAAGGCTATGACGCGGTGGTGAGTTGATGGGCGAACGGTAGCGCCGTCATCGCGCCTTTGGCGGTGGTCGCCAGTGCGCCGCAGCGTTGCGCCTGCGTGAGCACGCTATGCCAGTCGTCAATCTGGTACAGGCTATCGTAGCCGGCCAGCGCGGCGAGCATGCCGGCGACAAAGGCATCGCCGGCGCCGGTGGTGTCGACCGGGGTGACGCGGTGCGCCAGGAAGTGCCGCAACTGGTGGCCGTCATGCAGCCAGACGCCGTCGCCGCCCTGAGTAATCAGCAACCGTTTGATGGGGTAGCGGGCCATCAGGTTAGCACTGCCCTGACGAATGTCCTCGCTGCCGCTGAGAAACAGGAATTCCTCTTCCGACAGCTTCACCACGTCCGCCAGCGCCAGCACCTGATCCAGACTGGTTCTCAATTCCTGCTCGCTGCGCCACAGGTCGGCGCGGATATTCGGGTCAAAACTGACCCATCCTTGTGCGGCGCGAATCCGTTGTATCGCTTCCAGCGCCGTGCTGCGCGACGGTTCGCGAGACAGCGCGATAGAGCACAGGTGCAGCCATTCGCTGCGCTGAAACGCCGGCAGGTCGGACGGTTGCAGGAACAGGTCGGCGCTGGGGCGCACCATGAACGTGAAGGTGCGTTCACCCTGGGCATCAAGACTCACCACCACGGTGGAAGTACGGTGTTCCGCATCCGGTTGCATGTGGCGGATATCTACCTGCTCGCGGGCCAGCACGTCGCGCAGGAAATGGCCGAACGCGTCCTCGCCGACGCGGCCGATAAAGCCGCTGTGTCCGCCCAATCGGGCGACGCCCACGGCGACGTTGGCGGGCGCGCCCCCCGGACATTTCAGATAGCGCTCCTCGCCTTCCGGAATGAGGTCGACTACCGCATCGCCCATTACCCATACTTTGTGAGACATAATTACACTCTTTATCGGGATAGTTAAACTGTTCGCTAAAATAGAAGAAACGGTTTAGCTAATCAACTTGTTGATGGCAAGAGGGGCATGAAAAGCTTATCAGCAGTGCGGTTCATGGCCGCTGTGTGGCGGTGTAACCCGGTGAGGTCGCTAATGACAGATCGTTGAATTTATGGCAATAAAAAATCAGGCGAGGATGTCATAAAAAATAATTATCTCGTGGGAATGCGACATATTTCCAAATCATTATTATACTAATCATATTATATTTATTCCCGAATATTATTTACCGGCTAACAAATATCGCCGATGAGATAACTCGCTTTTTTATTTATAAAAATTATCTTGTCACAAAATATTATTTTTCCATACTTTATAGTGAATCACTCATCAGTCGGTGAGGTAACGCAATGCCTGATGCAGTCCATTCGGATCTGCTGTCTGTTGCTTATTTTCGCTATTGGGGCAAGGCGCGCTCGTATTCTGAAAATGATTCCCTTTATTTTTATTAGGTTAGTGATGCCCGCTGTTTCTGGTCGCTTCATCGGGACAGTGAGAAAAACGAACGTGCGTTGACGGACAGCCTTGTGTCGGATTCCACAGTAATAACGCAACAATAATGAGGTTTATTCGGCTACGCGTCGGGTCGAAATGAAAAATATTCCCGCATTGGCGGGGTTTGTTCACCGGGAAATATCGGAGCCTCTGGCGTGAACTCTGGCGCGCCGGGGCGGAAAACAATAACAGGAACCATGACGACCTCAGGGATGAGGCCCGACTTGAAGAGGTAGGTTCATGTTTTCACTGATTGACACACCCTGGTTACCCGTCGTAGGTGCGGATGGGCACCGCACCCGAATTTCTCCCCGCCAACTGGTTAACGATGACATTATTGATCTGGCGTGTCCCCGGCCTGATCTTCAGGGCGCTGCCTGGCAGTTGCTGATTGGCCTGCTGCAAACCGCGTACTCTCCGCCAGATGACGACGCCTGGGAGGACATCTGGCATGGCGGGCTGGGCAAAGGCTGGGCGAAGGCATTGACGCCGCTGGCGCCCGCGCTGTGGTTTGGCGCGAAGGCGAAGAAACCCGCGTTTATGCAGTATGGCGTGGGGCCGGCAGGGAAGGTCAGACCGATTGCTGATTTACTGGTGAACGCCGCCGGCGAACAGCCATTGACCTTCAATCGGCAGCATGTGTTGACGCATGGCCCGGTGGAGGCGATTTGCCCGCACTGTGCTGTGCTGGCGCTCTACGCCCGGCAGTCCCATGCGCCGTCAGGCCGCCGCTCTGTTCATGCCGCCGCCCCGGCGATGAAGACGCTGCTGACATTGCAGGACCATCGTCAGCCGTTATGGCGCAAATTGTGGGCAAATGTTATCCCCGGTGTACACGGACATTGTGTTTCCGAGGTGTTTCCGTGGCTGGCATCGTCGGGTATTCATGATGAAGCCGTAACACCGGAGAGCATCGCGCCACTGCAATCGTTCTGGGAAATGCCGCTACGCATTGAACTCGATTTTGTCCACACCCAAACCGGGCATTGCGAGCTGTGTGGTGAGGCATCGGAGCATCTGTTGACCCATTTCCGCGGTGATGTTCGCGCTGCTCGTCATGAACACCGTGAGCATCCGTTGACGCCTTACCGGCAATCTGTTCAGGATGGTTCGCTGTTGCCTGTTGCCGGGCAGTTGCAAGGGCTTGCTTATCGGGAGTGGCCGGGGCTGGTTCTGGGTGAACAGGGCGGTGAGTATCACACCCTGCCCGCGCGGGCCGTTCAGCTCAATCATCAACGTGACCCGCTGCGGTGCAAAGTGGGGTTATGGTGTTTCGGTTACGATCTGGCAGAGGGAAAAGGCGGTTGGTACGAGCACCATATTCCAACATGGGGTGAAGTGACGCCGGCTATACGCGATTATCTGCCGCTGGCGGTGCAGATGGCGGACGATGCCCACTCTCTGCTGTGTCAATCGGTTCAGGCCGCCGGCGTGGGAGCGGACAAACACTGCTGTACGATTGATGTGACTTTCTGGCAGGAGACGGAGCAGTTTTTCAAGCGGTTGTATGACGCCATTGCCGGCGGCATGTCTGTCGCTGAGGCCCTGAAAGCATGGCAAAATCAGCTGTATCTCTATCTGATTGGCACGTTTGACCGACTCACCTTCGGCAATCCCGATCTACGCTGTGATTTGAACCTGGCGGTCGAGGCGCGCAGTAATATGGTCAATCGATTCTGCAGCCAGAAAACCGCTGTACAGATTGAAAAAATGCAGCCGCAGGAAACGTTGGCGGCGGTGAACAGTTAACCGGTAGCCGTCCCCCGGCCGGGGTGATAGCCGTCCAGGCTGGGATTATTGAAACGCGACCTGAATACTCAGGTCGCTTGGCTTTATGGGCACGCGTCGAGAGATTGGTCATATTTAAGCCTCATCGCGTTGCCTGCGAGTCGCTTGATTTCAACGTGAGCAGATGGCTTTACGTCAATGCTCGTCCCCTTCCACACTGGTCACAACATCAAAATTTCCCTTTCTGTGAAGGCATTATCCGTTTTTTCTATCAATCTCGGGCAAAATACCGGCGCAGCAGGTCTGTATTTTGCCCGGGAAGTGGCATTATGTGCAGTTCGTGATAACAGGGACTGATGCTATCCGGTCAGGCAAGGATTAACGACGTTCTACCGGGGGAGAGGCCGTGGAAGCAGAGAATACTCTGGGAGTCATTTCCCGCTATCTGAAGAAATTGCATGTGCTGACGCTGTGTGTCAGCGACGATGACGATTTATGGTGCGCTAACTGCTTTTATGTGTTTGATGATGAACAGATCGCCTTTTATCTGATGACGGAGTCGGATACGAGGCATGGCGAGATTATGCGGCGGTGTCCGCAGGTGGCGGGCACGGTTAATGGTCAGCCGAAGAGCGTGTTGCTGATTAAAGGCGTGCAGTTTCTGGGTGAGATTAGCCGGTTGACCGGCGATGAAGAAACGCAGGCGCGCAGCCGCTATAACGTTCGCTTTCCGATTGCCCGCAGCAGCGGCGCGCCGATCTGGAAGCTGTCGCTCAATGAAATGAAGATGACCGATAACGCGCTGGGGTTCGGGAAAAAGCACCTGTGGCGTCGTGATACGGTGGCGGAACCGATGTAACCGATGCCGGTTTTTCGGGGGGAGGTTTCCCGTGTGCCGGTTTTCCTTATAGCGGTATCCGCGTGGTGCGATACCTGCGCCACGCGGTTTGTCGGCGTCCGTCGCCGGATCAGCGCAGATGATGAATCACCTGATTGCGGCTGCCGCGCCACATCAGCGTCAAATCTCGCTGTTCCTGCACGAACCGGCCATCCACCAGCACGTTGATCAGATCCACCACCTCACTCTGTTCCGGCGTCAGCTCATCCAGCCGGTAGCCGGTCCACATCCAGATATTCTTACCGGGGCATTCGTCGTGCACCCGTTTCACCAGCCGCAGGACCTCGGGCACGTTTTGTGGATGCAGCGGGTCACCGCCCGACAGCGACAGGCCTTGCAGCGGTACGTCGGTGTTTTGCAGATCGGCGATGATGCGATCTTCCATTTCCTGCGTGAAAGGGTGCCCGGAGTTCACTCGCCAGGTGCTCTGGTTATAGCAGCCGGGGCACTGGTGCTCACAGCCTGCCACAAACAGCGTACAGCGCGTTCCCGGACCGTTGACCACATCCACCGGGTAGTATTGATGGTAGTTCATAGCGTTACCGTCCAAAAGGCCGCCCGTCGGGCGGCATCAGCCTAACGCCGCAGTCGTGCATGAGGCCGCGCGCCCAATGGGAGCGCGGCGCAGACTGTCAGCCCAGTTGTCCGCTGGCAAGGTGTTTTACCCGGCGTTTGACCTCTTCCTGCTTGCCGGCGTTGAACGGACGCGCATCGGGGCTGCCCAGGTAGCCGCACACCCGCCGCGTCACCGAGACGCGCGAGGAGTCGTGGTTACCGCACTGCGGGCAGGTAAAGCCTTTGCTGGTGCAGTCGAACTCGCCGTTAAAGCCGCACTCGTAGCACTCGTCGATCGGCGTGTTGGTGCCGTAATAGGGGACTCGGGTGTAGCTGTAGTCCCACACGTCCTCAAGCGCCCTGAGGTTGTGCTGTAGGTTGGGATACTCGCCGTAACAGATAAAACCGCCATTCGCCAGCGGCGGGTAAGGGGCCTCAAAATCGATCTTCTGGTACGGATTGACCTTTTTCTCCACGTCGAGATGGAAGCTGTTGGTGTAGTAGCCTTTTTCGGTGACGCCGGGCACTACGCCGAATTCAGCGGTATCCAGACGGCAGAAGCGGTCGCACAGGTTTTCGCTTGGCGTACTATACAGGCTGAAACCGTAACCGGTCTCTTCCTTCCAGCTTTCGGTCGCGGCTTTCAAACGAGCGACAATCGCCACTGCTTTCTGCCGCAGGGTTTCATCATCGAACACATGAACCTGATTGCTGAACAAGGCGTTGATGGTCTCGTGAACCCCGATATAGCCCAGCGAAATGGAGGCGCGGCCGTTCTTGAAAATCTCGGCGATATTGTCGTCCGCTTTCAGGCGCACTCCGCATGCCCCTTCCATATAAAGTATAGGCGCTACGCGGGCTTTTACATTTTCCAGCCGCGCGATACGCGTCATCAGCGCCTTTTTCGCCAGCAGCAGCCGCTGATCCAGCAATTGCCAGAAGCGCGCTTCATCGCCGTGGGCTTCCAGCGCGATGCGCGGCAGGTTAAGACTGATGACGCCCAGGTTGTTGCGGCCGTCGTGGATTTGCTCGCCGTTTTCTTCGTATATCCCCAGGAAACTGCGGCAACCCATCGGTGTTTTGAACGAGCCGGTGACTTCCACCACCTGATCGTAATTGAGGATATCCGGGTACATGCGCTTGCTGGCGCACTCCAGCGCCAGTTGTTTGATGTCGTAATTCGCATCGCCCGGTTTGTGGTTGACGCCGTCGCGGATGGCGAACACCAGTTTCGGGAACACCGCCGTCTTGTGGTTTTTGCCCAGCCCGGCGATACGGTTGCGCAGAATAGACTGCTGAATCAGCCGCGACTGCCAACTGGTGCCAAGCCCGAAGCCGAAGGTGACGAACGGTGTTTGACCGTTGGCGGTATGCAGGGTGTTGACTTCGTATTCCAGCGACTGGAAGGCGTCGTAGCACTCTTTCTCGGTGCGGCTGAGCGCGTAGCCTTCGGCGTCCGGAATGTGCCATTCGCGCGCCACGGCGCAGTGCTTCTCGTGGCTGGCGGTGACGAACGGCGCCAGAATTTCATCGATACGGTTGATGGTGGTGCCGCCGTAAATATGGCTGGCGACCTGCGCGATGATCTGCGCGGTGACCGCGGTGGCGGTGGAGATGGATTTAGGCGGCTCGATTTCCGCGTTGCCCATCTTGAAGCCCTGCGTCAGCATGCCGTTGAGGTCGATCAGCATGCAGTTGAACATCGGGAAAAACGGCGAGTAGTCGAGGTCGTGGTAATGGATCTCGCCGCGTTCGTGCGCCAGCACCACGTCGCGCGGCAGAATGTGCTGTTTGGCGTAATGCTTGGCGACAATCCCCGCCAGCAGGTCGCGCTGGGTGGGAATGACTTTGCTGTCTTTGTTGGCGTTCTCGTTAAGCAGCGCGACGTTACTCTGCTCCACCAGCCCGCGGATTTCCTGATTCAATCGCCCCTGACGCTCGCGAGCCACATCGCGATCGTGGCGGTATTCGATATAGGTGCGCGCCAGCTGCTTGTACTTGCCGGACATCAGCAGGTTTTCCACCACGTTCTGAATCTCGCGGATATCAACGCGCGTTTTTCCCTGCATCTGCTGAGCGACGGCGCCGGCGACGGTGGCACAGTAGTCCGCATCATCCACGCCGGCGGCTTTGGCCGCCTTGATGACCGCGTCATTGATTCGGTTTTCGTCAAAAGGTACCTGACATCCGTCCCGTTTAATCACTACTGGTTTCATGTTGTTCCTCGGTGTTCTTCCTTTGTTGATGTTATCCACAGACGGAAGCCGCGGCTGACAACGGGTGCGGAGGCTGTGGATGTTCTTGTGGATAAACACAATATGTAGGTTCTTGTAAAAGGATAGACACTATATATTGAATTCGCCTGGAGGGGGACCCGGTTTTATTGCGTTAGAATTGACCTGGCTCAAGGAAATTCCGGCATCGTAGAGAAATCAGTCTTGTACAAATAACGAACAAAAAAGAGCGGGCGTGATGCAGCCCCGTCACCACTGGCCTGACGACAGTCTGTGCTTTTTGGCTATCAAGGCATCTAGACATCCATATAGGGTTTTTGTATGGTGGCGGGAAATTTTTTTACGCGATAACGCGATGACGCGATTAAGGAAAGACGATGGCAGACAACGTTCTGATTCTGGACGGAGGAATGGGGCGGGAACTGGCACGCATTGGCGCTCCCTTTCGTCAGCCGGAGTGGTCGGCGCTGGCGCTGATGGAATCGCCGCAGCATGTGCGTCAGGTACATGACAGCTATATCGCCGCCGGCGCGCAGGTGATTACCACCAACAGCTACGCCGTGGTGCCTTTCCATATCAGCGACGCGGTGTTTAACGCGCGCGGTCAGGCGCTGGCGACGCTGGCCGGGCAACTGGCGCGTCAGGCGGCGGATGCGGCCGCCCACCCGGTGCGCGTCGCCGGTTCGCTGCCGCCGGTGCTGGGTTCGTATCGTCCGGATCTGTTCAATGCCGCCGCCGCGACGCCGATCCTGAAAACGCTGATCGATGCCCTGAATCCGTACGTCGATGTGTGGCTGGCGGAAACCCAAAGTTCGCTGGCGGAAGTGGCGCTGGTGCGCGAACTGCTGGCGAACGATGCGCGCGAGCTGTGGCTGTCGTTTACGTTGCAGGATGAACTGGACGCCGACGGCCACGCCCGCCTGCGTTCCGGCGAAACCGTGGTGGCCGCGGCGCAAGCGGCTATCCAACTGCGCGCCGCTAATTTGCTGTTTAACTGTAGCCGGCCGGAAGTGATGGCGCCGGCGGTGGCGCAGGCCAGCGCGACGCTGAAAGCGCAGTCCGCCGCCATTGGCGTGGGCGTGTATGCCAACGCCTTCGAGCCGGAAGATAACCAGCGCGGCGCTAACGAAGGGCTGAGCCGTTTACGCACCGATACGCACCCGGAGGGTTACCTGCAATGGTCGCAGGAATGGGTGGCGCAGGGAGCGTCGTTGGTCGGCGGCTGCTGCGGCATCGGCCCGGAGCACATCGCCCGTCTGGCGCAGGCATTCAACCGCCAGGGATAAGCACCGGCGGTCATCTCCATAACGATAATAATCATCCGTCATGATGGATGAACACTCACGAAGGGAACACAACATGAATCGTCGTCATTTTATCAAGAGCGCCTGCGCCCTGTCCGTCGCGGCGGCCGCTACCGGCTGGCCGTTGAGCGCCGCCTGGGGAGCAGACGCCGCTGAACAACCGAAAAAGGGCGGTCACCTGATTGTCGGGGTGGATAACGCCTCCAGCACCGACCGTCTCGACCCGGCGTTCTGGTTCGAAACCTATATGTACTTCGTGGGTTCCCAACTGTTCAATAACCTGCTGGAGCTGGACGAAAAAGGCGAACTGGCGCCGTCGCTGGCCGAATCCTGGGACAGCAAGGACGGCGGCCGCACCTGGGTGCTGCATATCCGCAAAGGCGTACAGTTCCATGATGGCCGTACGCTCGGCGCCAAAGACGTGATCTACTCGCTCAACCATCACCGCGGCGAGAAATCCAGCTCGTCGGTGAAAGGCTATCTGGACCCGGTGATCGCGATGGACGCCACCGGCAGCCATGAAGTGACCATCCGCCTGAGCGAACCGAACGTGGAGTTCGTCGCACTGCTGAGCGACGTGCACTTTGCCATTACCCCGGAAAACGAGAGCTTCGACAAAGGTATCGGCACCGGTGCCTTTATTCTGGAGAGCTTCCAGCCGGGCGTGCGCACATTGGTGAAACGCAACCCGAATCACTGGAACAGCGAGCGCGGCCATGTCGACTCGGTCGAAACGCTGGCGATGAACGACTCAACTGCCCGCGTGGCGGCGCTGGTGAGCGGCTCGGCGCACATCATCAACCGTGTTAACCCGCGCATCGTCGGCCGCATTCAGAACATGCCGACCCTGCAACTGCTGCGCTCGCGCGACAGCCAGATTTTCACTTTCCCCGGTCTTGGCAACGTGGCGCCGTTCAACAGCGAGGACGGCCGGCTGGCGCTGAAATACGCCATCGATCGCCAGCAGATTATCGACACCGTGCTGGGCGGCTATGCCAGCGTGGCTAACGACAACCCGATTTTCCCCTCCAACCGCTACTTCGCCAAAGACATTCCCCAGCGTCCGTACGACCCGGAAAAAGCCAAATGGCACTGGCAGAAAGCCGGTTTCAGCGGCCCGCTGACGCTGTCGGTCGCCGATGCCGGTTTCCCCGGCGCGGTGGACGCCGGCCAGTTGTATCAGGCGTCTGCGCAGAAGGCCGGAATTCCGCTGAACGTAGAGCGCGTGCCGGACGACGCGTTCTGGGACAATGTGTGGATGAAAAAACCGTTCGTCTCCTCCAACTGGTCGGTGCGCCCGACCGCCGATGCGCTGCTGTCGCTGGTGTTCACCAGTCAGGCGCCGTGGAACGAGTCCGCCTGGAAAGACGCCGGGTTCGACCAACTGGTGCAGGCGGCGCGTGGTGAAGTGAACGAAGACAAGCGCCGTCAGATCTACCACGACATTCAGGTGATGCTGGTGGACAAGGGCAGCGAGATCATCCCGCTGTACGCTGACGCGCTCGATGCTTGCAGCAACAAGGTGAAAGGGTTGAGCGCCATTCCGGGCTTCCCGCTGAGCGGCAACCGCGCGGCGGAAAAAGTGTGGCTGGCCTGAGGCGGGTAACGTGACGATTTTTCACCGATGGGCTGCGCTTCACCGATGGGCAAGTCTTTACCGATGGGCAAGTCTTTACCGATGGACTGGCCGCTACCCGCTGCTGATGCTGATTCTGCGGCGTTTGCTGGCGGGTGTGGCGATGATCGCGGTGGTATCGGTGCTGATTTTCGCCGGTATCCAGTTGCTGCCGGGCAACGCCGCCACCGCCATTCTGGGGCAGACGGCGACGCCGGAAGCGGTGCGGGCGTTGAACGCCCAACTGGGGCTGGACCAGCCGGCGGTTTCCCGCTATCTCAGTTGGCTATGGGGCGTGCTGGGCGGCGATTTCGGCCAGAGCTTCACCAGCCGTCAGAGCATCGCGCCGGTGCTGGCGTACCGGCTGGAAAACACGCTGTTTCTGGCCGGCTGCACGGCGGTGATCGCGGTGCCGCTGGCGCTGCTGACCGGCTTTCTGTCGGTGCGTTATCAGGGCAGCTGGCTGGACCGGCTGCTTAACCTGTTTGCCCGCGCCGCGGTGGCGTTGCCGGAGTTTTTCTCCGGTTACCTGTTGATTCTGATTTTTTCCATCACCCTGTTCTGGCTGCCGAGCAACAGCAGCGTCAGCGACGGTATGCCGCTTGGCGCGCACCTGACCGCCATCGCGTTGCCGTGCCTGACGCTGGTGCTGGCGGTGCTGGGGCACATGAGCAACATGACCCGCGCGGCGCTGATCGGCGCTCAAAACGCGGCCTATGTCGACACGGCGTTGCTAAAAGGGATTTCGCCTTCCGCTATCCTGCTGCGTCACGTGCTGCCCAACGCCTGGGGGCCGATCATCAACGTTATCGTGCTCAACCTGGCGTACCTGATGGTGGGGGTGGTGATCGTCGAAAGCGTGTTTGTCTACCCGGGGCTGGGGCAGTACATGGTCGACAGCATCAGCAAACGCGATATGCCGGTGATTCAGGGCTGCGCGCTGGTGCTGGCGACGATTTACATCCTGCTTAATCTGCTGGCGGATGTGGTGTCGCTGATGGCGAATCCGCGTCTGCGTCATGCCCGGCGGTAATGCCGTCAACCGAATGGATATCTGTACATGCCTGCTGTGAAACCTTCCGTGGTGTTTGGCCTGTTGGGGCTTAGCCTGTTTATTGGGGTGGCGCTGTTTGCGCCCTGGATTGCGCCTTACCCGGCCGATAAGGTGGTCGGCGGCGCCTGGTTGGGGCCGATGCCGCAGGTCTGGCTCGGCACCGACAATATCGGGCGCGACCTGTTTTCCCGTTTGATCTGGGGCACCCGCACCTCGCTGGCGGTGACCGCGCTGGCGGCGGCGCTGGCGTTTGTTATGGGCACCGGGCTGGGGTTTCTGTCCGGGGTATGCGGCGGCTGGGTCGACCAACTGATTTCCCGCGTTAACGACGTGCTGATGGCGATCCCGACGCTGATTCTGGCGCTGGTGGTGCTGGCGATGCTGCCGAAAAGCACCTTGATCATCATTCTGGTGCTGGGTGTGCTGGAAGCCACCCGCGTGCTGCGTGTTTCGCGCGCGCTGGCGGTGGATATCGCCACGCAGGAGTTCATCGAGGTGGCGCGCATGCGCGGCGAGTCGATGGGCTGGATCCTGTGGCGCGAGATCCTGCCGAATGCGCGCAACACGCTGGTGGCGGAGTTCGCGCTGCGTTTCATTTTCATCCTGCTGTTCCTGTCGGCATTGTCGTTTCTGGGGCTGGGTATACAGCCGCCGACTGCCGACTGGGGCGGTCTGGCGCGCGACAACAAAGACGGCATTCTGTTTGGCGTGTGGGCGGCGCTGGTGCCGGGGGCGGCGATCGCCCTGCTGGCGGTGTCGCTCAATGTGGTGGCCGACTGGCTGCTGAGTCGCGACGGACGTAACTGGCGCGGAGGCCGTCATGAGTGAGTTGCTGCGGGTCGAACAGTTGCGCGTAGTGGCGGGCGAGCACCCGCTGGTACAAGACATCAGCTTTACCCTCAATAAAGGCGAAGTGCTGGGGTTGATTGGCGAGTCCGGCGCGGGCAAGTCCACCATCGGCCAGGCGATTCTCGGCCACTGTCGTCACGGCATGCGTATCGAAAGCGGGCACATCTGGTTTCAGAACGGCGATAAACACAGCGATCTGGCCACGTTATCGGAGCGGCAGTTACGGCGGGTGCGCGGCGCGCGCATCGCGTATGTGGCGCAGTCCGCCAGCGCGTCGTTCAACCCGGCGCAGCGCATCGGCGAACAGGTGATTGAAACCGCGGTGCGCCACGGCGTGCTGTCGCGCCAGCAGGCCATCGCGCGGGCGATCGAACTGTTTGCGCAGCTGTCGCTGCCGGAACCGCAGGTCTTTTTCCAGCGCTATCCGCATCAGGTATCCGGCGGACAGTTGCAGCGGGCGATGATCGCGATGGCGATGTGCGCCGGCCCCGATCTGATCATTTTCGACGAACCGACCACCGCGCTGGACGTGACTACCCAGCTCGGGGTGCTCAATGCCATCGATGAGATTATCCGCCTGACCGGCGTGGCGGCGCTGTATATCAGTCACGATCTGGCGGTGGTGGCGCAAATCAGTCACCGCATCATGGTGCTGCGTCACGGCCGTCAGGTGGAAATCGGCGACACGGCGTCGCTGCTGGCAAACCCTGGCGAAGCGTACACCCGCGCGTTGCTGCAGGCGCGCGGCGAACCCAAAGCGTCGCAACCGACGACCGACGACATCCTTCTGGATATCCGCCATCTCGGCGCGCGTTATCAGCAACAACCGGTATTGCAGGACGTGTCGCTGCAACTGGCGCGCGGACGCACGCTGGCGGTGATCGGCGAATCCGGCTCCGGCAAATCGACGCTCGGACGTACCCTGTGCGGGCTGCTGGCGCCGGCGGGCGGCGAGATTCGGTTAAATGGCGATGCGTTGCCGCCGCGACTGGCGCAACGTAACCGCGCCCAGTTGCAATCGATCCAGATGATTCACCAGCATCCGGACACCGCGCTCAACCCGCGCCTGCCGATCGGCGTGCAGATTGAACGGGCGATGGTGTGCCTGACCCAACTGGACGCCGCCGCGCGCCGCGTACGCGTGAGCGACTTGCTGCATCAGGTCGGACTGCTGCCGGAAATGGCGCAGCGTTATCCCACCGCGCTGTCCGGCGGTCAAAAACAGCGGGTATGCATCGCCCGCGCGCTGGCGGCGCAGCCGTCGCTGATAGTCTGCGACGAACCGACATCGGCGCTGGACCCGCTGGTGGCGCGCGAGGTGCTCGCGCTGCTGCGTCAGATCCAGCAGGAAACCGGCGTCGCCTACCTGTTCATCACCCACGATTTACACGTGGTACGGGAAGTGGCCGACACCGTGGCGGTGCTGCGCCACGGTCGCATTGTCCGGCAGGGACCGGTGACCGAAACGCTGTCGCCGCCGCTGGACGACTACACGCAGCAACTGCTGCTGGCGGTGCCGGAAATGCGCTGCGGTTGGCTGCGGGACGTGATGGAGAAGGTGTGCTGACTGGCGTATGTTGCTAATCTTGTGTGATATTCGTGGCGGAAGCGAGCCATCAGGCTATTGGAGAAAAAAAGTGAAGGGATGGGTTTTATTGCTGGCGGGGTTGATGTCCGGTTCGGCATTTGCGGAAGTTAATTGCGAGAAACTTGATAATAAGGCGTTTGATGAGGGTAAGGTTATCGACGTCGCTCAATCTGCTTATCAGGTTGGCGGTAAAGGCCGCCTCTATTTTTATTCTGCACCTGATGATACTTGCTTAAATAAACAACTGTTTATTGTTGTGGGCGATAAGGTCACTGTCTATCGGGAATGGAACGGGTTCTACGCGATAACCTACTACAATCCTGCGGGCGAACTGTTTGATGGTTGGGTAAAAGGCGACCGTTTGTCGGCAAACTGACCCACCGTGTCTGATTGACTCTACTCCGCTTTGATTTCACCGGGCTTGCCGCTGGCGTAGCCCGGTGCCTGGCATTAAAAATCCCAACCCTGGCTGTATTGATAGTCTGCCAATGCGCGCAGGTTTTTGATGCGGCGGCGCAGCGATGCCTTACCCCTGTGCCGGAAACGGCGGCAGTTGTCGAAAGGTGTTCAATAGCCCTTCCGACCAGGCTTTGCGAATGGCGACGAAGTAAGGGTCGTTTTCGGTGATGCGGTGCTGTTCGCCGGCATCAAAGCTACCGGTGCGATAAATCATTACGTCCAGCGGCAGGCCGACCGACAGGTTGCTGCGCAGCGTGGAGTCGATGGAAATCAGCGCGCAGCACATTGCCTGTTCCAGCGAGGTGTCCGCCGTCAGTACCCGGTCGATAATCGGTTTGCCGTACTTGCTTTCGCCGATCTGAAAGTAGGGGGTATCGACGGTGGCTTCGATAAAGTTGCCTTCCGGGTAGATGTGGAACAGCCGCGGCGTTTCGTCGCCAATTTGCCCGCCCAACAGCAGGTTACAGCCGAAATTGGTGCTGCTGCCGTTTTGCTGGGCCTGACTGTCGCGGTGGATGACCTCGCGCACCGTTTCGCCCACCAGCGTGGCGGCGTCGTACAACGTGTCGACCTGCATCAGGTTCGGCGTGTGCTGAGCTTGTATGCGGGCGTTCAGCAGGCTGATGATGCTCTGGGTGGTGGCGAGATTGCCGGCGGACTGGAGCACCAGCACCCGTTCGCCTTCCTGACGGAACACATGGAGCTTTCTGAAGGTTGCGATGTGGTCGACCCCCGCGTTGGTGCGGGAGTCGGAAGCGAAAACCAGCCCGTCAGACAGACGCATGGCCACACAGTAGGTCATACAACACCTTTTGAGTTAAACAGTGCCCACTATTGCTGTTGTTGCACCTGCTGCTGTCGCTCAAACAGGCTCACTTCAGCCTCGGAAAACATCTCTTCACAACCACCGCCAAGACGGCTGCCGCGCACCGGGCAGGCGTCCAGATAATCCATCCCTACCGCCAGCCGTAAGTGCTGATTGAGCAGACGGGTGTTGTTGGTGATGTCAAAGCTGTACCAGCGCTCATTCAGCCAGGCCTCGGCCCAGGCGTGCATCGCCACGTGCTCGGTATCCCGGCTGTAAACGTAGCCGCTGACGTAGCGCGCCGGAATGCGCAGGCTGCGACAGCAGGCCAGGAACACGTGGGTGTGATCCTGACACACCCCCTTGCCTTTGGCAAAAGCCGCCGATGCGGTGTCGTGCACCCGGGTGGCGCCGGGAGTATACGGCATTTTCAGCCGCAGTTCCGCCATCAGCGTTTCCAGGCTGCCCACCGGGTCAGTTTCACGGTAATAGCGCCGGGCGAACTCGCGGATTGGCTCGTCCGCCTCGGTCAGCTCGGTGCCGCGCAGGAACACCAGCGGCGACAGCGACTCGTCGCTCTCCTCGGGCAGCTCTTCTACATTATCGGCGATTTCCACCACACCCTGAGCGTGGATCAGAATGTCGTGATGAGGGTGGTCCAGCGTCAGCACGTGCATCAGGTTGCCGTAGGCGTCGGTGGTGGCGACCGCCGAGGCCGGCAGCGTCAGCTTCCAGTCACTGATGCGCTGGCGGGCGGAATTCTGCGGCGTAAGCCGTAGGTACTGGGTGCTGAACTTCACTTCTTCATCGTAACGGTAGTGGGTCAGGTGATTGATGGTGAGTTTCATAGCGCCTCCAGGTAGGTGTGGCGGATGCTGTCAGCCAGTTCGTTGATTTTAGTAAGGAAACGGTTGAGATAATTTTGCAGGTCGTCGGCCAGGACATCGTCGAGCGAGCCGAAGCGCAGTTCCACGTGCAGCAGATGGGCCAGCCGCTGCGGAATGCGCGCCCGTTCACTGCCGATCATCTCCAGTTGTTGCACCAGATCGCCCACGCAGGCGTGCAGCGAGCGCGGCACGTCGTTGCGCAGTACCAGCAGTTCGGTGACGGTTTCCCGGCTGATGGGCTGGCGATAAATGCTGTGGTAGGCCTCGCGGGCGCTCACCGCACGCAGCAGGGTATCGAGCCGGTAGTATTCACGCACCGGGTCTGGGTCGTTGTTGAGCTGTTGATCCTTGATCGTCAGCAGTTGCGCGGTAGCAAACGCCCGTTCGATCAGGGTGCCGATGCGGATAAAACACTGGGCGTCGTTGCGCAGCAACGTGCCGAACATGGCGCCGCGAAACAGGTGCGCGCGCTCTTTTACCCAGTCGAAGAACGCATCGATACCGATCTTGTCCACCCCGGACTGACGCAGGTTACGGATATCGATACGGGTGGTGTTGATGCATTCCCACACTTCGGACGACAGGCTGCCGCGTACCGCGTGGGCGTTGTTCCAGGCCATTTCGATACAACTGTAGATGCTGCTGGGGTTGTGGCTGTCCAGCGCAAAGAAGTTCAGCAGGTTGTTCATGGTGAAGCGGGCGTAGCGCTCCTGGAACAGCTCATGGGTGAACGTCAGATTGAGCGGCAGCGACAGATCGTGCTGCTGCTGGCTGTGGCGTGGCATCATCGACAGCTTGTAGGTGACGTCCAGCACGCGGGCAAAACTTTCCGCCCGTTCCAGATAACGGGCCATCCAGTACAGTTCGCTGGCGGTACGGCTTAGCATGATTGGTCCTCCTCCATCACCCAGGTATCTTTGGTGCCGCCTCCTTGTGAGGAATTCACCACCAGCGAGCCTTCGGTCAGCGCTACGCGGGTCAGCCCGCCGGGCACCAGCCGGATCTCCTCGCCGTACAGCACGAACGGGCGCAGGTCGATGTGGCGCGGCGCCAGCCCTTCCTCGACGAATGTCGGGCAGGTGGAGAGCGCCAGCGTGTCCTGAGCGATGTAGTTGCCGGGGTTGGCCAGCAGCCGCTGGCGGAACTCATCGATTTGCTGGCGGGTGGATTTGGGGCCGACCAACATGCCGTAGCCGCCCGCGCCGTGCACCTCTTTCACCACCATGCTGTCCAGATGGGCCAGCACGTAGCCGAGATCGTCGGGTTTGCGGCACTGCCAGGTGGGGATGTTGCCGAGAATCGGCTCTTCGGACAGGTAAAAGCGGATCATCTCCGGCACGTAGGGGTAGATGGATTTGTCGTCCGCCACGCCGGTGCCGATGGCGTTCGCCAGCACCACGCCACCGGCGCGGTACACCGACAGCAGCCCCGGCACGCCGAGCATCGAATCGGCGCGGAATGCCAGCGGGTCGAGGAAGGCGTCGTCAAGACGGCGGTAGATCACGTCCACCCGGCACGGACCTTCGGTGGTGCGCATATACACCGCGCCCTCTTTTACAAACAAGTCGGCGCTTTCCACCAGTTCCACCCCCATTTGCTGGGCGAGGAAACTGTGTTCGAAATAGGCGCTGTTAAAGCGACCCGGCGTCATTACCACCACCGTCGGATCGTCGACGTGGGTGCTTTCCCGCAGCGTCTGTAGCAGGTAGCTGGGGTAACGCTCCACCGGCGCGATGTGCTGGCTGGCGAACAGGTCCGGATAGAGCCGCATCATCATCTTGCGGTTTTCCAGCATGTAGGACACGCCGGACGGCGTGCGCAAGTTGTCTTCCAGCACGTAATAGTGGCCGTCGCTGTTGCGCACCATATCGATGCCGGTGATGTGGGCGTAGATATTGTTGTGCAGGTCGACGCCCTGCATGCATGGCTGATACTGCTCGTTGGCGAGCACCTGTTCGCGCGGCACGATGCCGGCGTTGAGAATGTGTTGCTGATGGTAGATGTCGTAGAGAAAGGCGTTGAGGGCTTTGACCCGCTGGCGGATGCCGAGGTCGAGCATCCGCCATTCATGGGCCGGAATGATGCGCGGCACGCTGTCAAAAGGAATCAGGCGCTCGGTGCCGCCTTCTTCGCCATACACGTTAAAGGTAATCCCCACCCGGTGGAACAGCAGTTCCGCCTGTTCTTTCTTCTGGCGGATAGCGTGCTGGTCGGTTTGTTGCAACCATTGCCAGTAGGCGTCGTAGTGCTGGCGTTGCCCGCCTTCTGCGCTGAGCATCTCATCGTAGTAAGGCGCGGTCGGAAGCGTCATTTTTATCATTGTCGTCCCCTGCATTCCGCTTGATGGAAGATACAACGAAAAATGCAGAAAGCATGCCAGCGTGGCAAATGAGGTGCTTATTGCTGACGGCGGAGAAAAACTGCACTTCGCTGGTGCAAATAACGACAAACGGTGCGCTACGGCGGGGTGATGCGGCGAAAATAACGATAGGGGATGGTGCGATAGCGGAGGAGTGTGCACGGGTTTGAGTCAACACTATCAAGTAATAGTGGAATAAAATAACGCGACAAAATGTTGCGTATCGCGATTTAATGTCTTAGCATGCTTGTAAGTCATAGCATGATGTCTGAGACCACAGAGACCACAGAGACCACAGAGACCACAGAGACCACAGAGACCACAGAGACCACAGAGACCACAGAGACCACAGAGACGATTACATATAGGTATCAATAATATGGCTATCAGTATTCGATTGGATGAAGACTTTGTCACCGAAGTAAAGGTGTATGCAGAAGCATCCAGCCGTAGTGTGCCCAAGCAGATAGAGCACTGGGCCAAAATCGGCAGGATTGCTGAGGATAATCCCGATCTGACATACGAATTTATTATGGAAACTTTGCTCGCCCGAAGCGAAGTAGAGAATGGTAAGGTTTCTCGTTATGTCCGAAGAACAAAACCAAGCAGAGATTGAGGTTTATCAGACCAACCGGTTTGAAAAAGCACTGGACAAATTACCGCAACAGTTCAGAGCTGTAGTTGAAGATGAAATTGATGCGATTGTTGAAAACCCGGAGCTGGGTGAGCTAAAGAAAGGCGACTTGAGTTATTTAAGAGTTCATAAGTTCAAGCTGAACAACCAGTTAATGTTGCTGGGGTACAGCTGGAACCAAGACCAGCTTATCATCCATCTGCTGAGTTTAGGTTCTCATGAAAACTTTTATCAGCAACAGAAAAAGATGAGAAAGTCAGATTTAAAACTCATCAGATAAACGAAACCCCGGTATTAACCGGGGGTCGTCATTTAACCATAACGACATTCGCAATCCGTCGTTATTGCAACGCAGCCGGGTAACGGACCTTAGCCGCGAACCGCGATAGCTTCGATCTCGATTTTCACGTCTTTCGGCAGGCGAGCCACTTCCACGCAGGAGCGAGCCGGGAACGGCGCGTTGTGCTCGGTGAAGAAGGCTTCGTACGCGGCGTTAACCGTGGCGAAATCGTTCAGATCTTTCACGAACACCGTGGTTTTGACGATGTTGCCGACTTTCAGACCGGCCGCTTCCACGATGGCTTTCACGTTTGCCAGCGACTGACGGGCCTGTGCGGTGATGTCGTCCGGCACCAGACCGGTTTTCGGGTCCACCGGGATCTGGCCGGAGGTGAAGATCATGCTGCCCAGGTCAACACCCTGAACATAAGGGCCGATGGCGGCCGGAGCCTGTTCCGTACTGATAATGCGTGACATGTTTTCTCCTGATTATGTCTGAAATGATGCGACTTCCGCATTATTCCAAAAAGCCCGCCGTCAGGCCAATGCCGCAATCCGATGGGCGGCGTTTTCCTGACGGCAACCGCGCATCAGTGGCTGTTCAGCACCGCCTGACGTTCAAACTCTTTCTCGCAGTATTTGCATTTCAACTGCACATCGTCGCCGCGTTGCTTCACGCCGAAGGAGGAACTGACCGGCTCGCTGCGGCTGATGCAGTTGCTGTTGGGGCAGGTCAACACGCCTTCGATGTGCGATGGCAATTGCGGGTGCAGCTTGCGCACCACTTCGTAATTGTCGATCTGGTTGACGGTGGCCTGCGGCGCGTACATCGCCAGCTGGTTGGCCTGTTCTTCGGTCAGGAAAATATTTTCAATCTTGATCAGATCTTTGCGGCCCAGATGCCTGGAGGGCAAGTTCAGGCCGATGGTGATGCGCTGGTCGGTGGCGGTCAGTTTGAACAGCGTCAGCAATTTGAAGCCAACCTGCGCCGGAATGTGGTCGATCACGGTGCCGCGTTTGATGGCTTCAACCTGTAATTTATTGTCGTGAGTCATGCTGTATGCTCCTCTCTCACAGAACCAGTTCGCTGTTCAGAACCAGCGCCAGCAGAGCCTGGCGCGCGTAAATACCGTTGCCCGCCTGCTGGAAGTAGTAGGCGTAAGGGGTGCTGTCCACGTCGGTGGTGATTTCATCGATGCGTGGCAGCGGGTGCAGCACTTTCAGGTTGTCGCGGGCGCTGCCGAGGTCGGCCGCGCGCAGGATAAACTGCGATTTGATGTTGATGTACTCCGACGGGTCCAGCCGCTCTTTCTGTACGCGGGTCATGTACAGGATGTCCAGTTGTGGCGCCACTTCCTCGATGCTGGTGTGCAGGCTATAAGGGATATCTTTCTCTTTCAGCATGTTGAGGATGTAATCCGGCATGGCCAGCGCGTCCGGAGAGATAAAGTAGAAGCGGTTGCCGTCGAACTTGGCCAGCGCCTGGGTCAGCGAGTGTACGGTGCGGCCGTATTTCAGGTCGCCGACCATGGCGATATTGATGTTGTTCAGACGGCCCTGGGTTTCCTGAATGGTGAACAGGTCCAGCAGCGTCTGGGACGGGTGCTGGTTGGCGCCGTCGCCGGCGTTGAACACCGGCACGCCGCCGGAGAACTCGGTCGCCAGCCGCGCTGCGCCTTCCTGCGGATGGCGCATTACGATGGCGTCCACATAGTTGCTGATGACCGAAATGGTGTCCGCCAGAGTTTCGCCTTTTTTGCCGAGCGAGGTGTTGTTGCTGTCGGCAAACCCGACCACCGACGCGCCCAGCCGGTGAATGGCGGTTTCAAACGACAGGCGGGTACGCGTGGAAGCTTCAAAGAAACAGCTGGCAATCACTTTGTGCTTCAGCAGTTCCGGCTGCGGACGGGCTTTCAGGCTGGCCGCCACCTTGAGCGTCAGTTCCAGATCGTCCCGGCTGAGATCGTTGATTGAGATGATGTGTCTTTTATATAGCGGATTGATCATGTGGCTATGCTCCCCTCGGTTAGGCCCGGTAAACAAACGGTATGGCTGGCGGCGACAGGCAAAAAAAAGCCCCTCAACGAGGGGCTTTTTTTACGAATCGATCAGGCAACGGGAGGAAAAACGCTGTCATGCCGCCAACAGGCAGTTGCGGTTCGGCACCCACAAAAACAGCAGCGTCAGACATGTTCCCTCCCGGCAAATTGTCCGGAATTATACGCGCCGAAGAGGTGAATTCAAGCAGAAAAACGCCGTCTTTTCGCGGCGGGCAATCGGTTGCGGCTACTTGTTTCATCGGAAGAAGAAACGCATCGTTCGGATCACTTTTTTACCATCGCTGGCTGGCGGCCCGATGCCGACAGGAGTATAAGGAATCAAAACATTGTTTCAGTTTATTTGTTTAAAGGAGCGATCATGATTACCGGTAATGTCGACCATCTGGAGCTGGTTCCCTATCTGCCCGCCAAACTGCGTGAGGCGATTGAGTATGTAAAACAGCATATCAACGCCGATACCCCGCTGGGTAAGCACGATATCGACGGCAATAAGGTATTTGTGCTGGTGTCGAACGACAGCACGGACCGGTTCGAGAAACGCCGCGCCGAGTATCACGCCAAATACCTGGATATCCAGATTGTGCTGAACGGCACAGAAGGCATGACCTTCAGCAACCTGCCGGCGGGCAAACCGGACGTTGACTGGCTGGCGGACAAGGACATTGCGTTCCTGCCGGCTGGCGAGCAGGAAAAACAGTTTGTGCTGAACACCGGCGACTTTGTGGTGTTCTTCCCCGGCGAAGTGCACAAACCGCTGTGCGCCGTCGGCGAACCGGCTCACGTACGCAAGGCGGTCGTGAAGATCGATGCCTCACTGGTGTTTTAATTCATTATTTTTATGACAATAGGCTGTTGACAAACAGCCGCGTTGTTTTGTGAACGTGAAATCTGTCTAATCAGTGAATAGTTTCGTGCGGGATAAACGGCGCTGTTTCTTTGCAAT
>NZ_CM001976.1:407875-446829 GCF_000406145.1 Dickeya dadantii NCPPB 898
CGGCCATCAGTCACAATCGTCATGTGAAGGCGCAATACGAGCGACTGTTGCTAAAAGGCAAGGCAAAGATGCTGGCGATAGGAGCGGCGATGAGGAAGCTGGTTCATCTGTGTTACGGCGTGCTGCATACGCAGCAACGATATGACAGGGATTATGGGGTGGTAGCCAGTTGAAATACTTGACTGGAGACACGGTTACTCAACGCCGCCTCTCCTTGACCACTGGCTGGTGGCTAAACTGTGGCGCTACGCGCTACCTTCGGCGTTCGACTTCGCTGTTCGGGCCGCTCGTGACGTGCTCCCGGCACGGCACGAGCTTTCGCGGCGTCCTGCCGCTCACCCGGCGAAGTCGCTCGCCTCAGCACAGTTTTTGACGCCGGGAAAATCCTTCCTCCTGTACTACCAAGGGGTTTGTTCACATCCTCTTTTTTGTATTTGGGCTGGCTTCGCTTTTCCTCCTGTATCTCCCGCTATTAGCGCCGTATCGGATGTGATCCCGCCCGTAAAACCGGCATAAGGTTTTATGAAACCGGTTGCAGTGATAATGGCTTTCATGCAGTCTGAAACCGGTTTCAGTGGTGGTCGAATCAACGAAGTGGTTACCGAACATCAACATTAAGGTGGCGCCATGTCAGGGATCCGAGATTACGCGAAATTAGCGCAGAACATTCTGCAGGAAGTGGGCGGTCAGCCGAATATTGTCGATTTTTCCCGCTGCGCCACCCGGCTACGCCTGATACTGGCGCAAACGCCTGATAACGCGAAAGCGCGGATTCAGAGTCTGCCCGGCGTGATTGCGGTGGTGGAGAGCGCCGGTCAGTTTCAGATTGTCATCGGCGTGCATGTGGCGGAAGTGTACCAGCAGATGGCGGCACTGCTCGGCGAGGGCGCGCAGCACGGCGAAGAACCCCGTCGACGCGTGCTGGATACGGTGATCGCCACCATGTCGGCGGTGTTCGCGCCGATTGTGTATATCCTGGCGGCGGCAGGGATACTGCAGGGCATACTGATCGTTATTCAGCAGTTCTCCGCCGGTTTTGCGCTGACCGGTACCTATCGCGTGCTTAATTTCATGTCCTGGACGCCGTTCGCCTTTCTGCCGGTGTTTATCGCTCTTACTGCTTCCCGTCATTTCCGCTGCAACACCTATATCGCGGTGCTGTGCTGCTGCGCGTTGATCAACCCGGAATGGACGGCGATGGCGGGGAAAATCGCCGCCGGCGAGTCGATCACTCTTCTGGGGCTGCCGCTGGCGAAGACGGTGTATACCGCGTCGGTATTGCCGCCGCTGTTTCTGGTGTGGGTGCTGGCGTGGGTGGAGCGCCGGGTGGAAAAACGATTGCCGGATATCGTCAGCGCGCTGTTTACCCCGTTGATTTGCTTTGTGATTGTGGTGCCGCTGACGTTGCTGTTGATCGGCCCGGCCAGCACCTGGGTCGCCACCGGGATCGCCGCCGGCTATAACGCGCTGTTCAATGCCTTCCCGGCGCTGGCGGCCGCGATTATTGGCGGCGTGTGGCAGATCATTGTGATCTTCGGCGTGCACTGGGGCATCACGCCGGTGGTGGTGGCTAACTTTGACCTGAACGGTTACGACTCGTTTCAGGCGTTCCAGACCGTCGCCGTGGTCGCCCAGATGGCGGCCGCATTCGGCTGTTTTTTGAAAACGCGTAATCGTGAACTGAAAGCGCGTTCGATGTCGGCGGGGGTGACGGCGATTTTCGGCATCACCGAACCGGCTATTTACGGAGTGACGCTGCGCTACAAGAAGCCCTTCATCTGCGGCTGCATCGGCGGGGCGGTGGGCGCGGTAGTCGCCAGCCTGTTCGGATCGCTGTATTACGCTTATGCCGCATTGCCGGGCGTGCTGACGATGATCAACGCCATCAACCCATCCGCCCCGATGTCGTTTATCGGCGAGCTGGCTGGCTGCGGTGTGGCAATTGTGCTGACTATCGGACTGGTGATGGTGGTGGGGTTTGACGATCCGGTGGAGGAAACGGCCGCGGCGCCAGCGGAGGCAACGTCGGCGACCCGGACAAGCACATCGGTTTGATATGACAGTGAATATTGAGTGCCTTACCGTCGGCGTATGACGGTATTTAACGAGGAGGTGGAGAATATGAGTCAACTACCCGCAGGGTTCTTATGGGGCGGCGCGGTGGCGGCGCATCAGCTGGAAGGCGGCTGGAATGAAGGCGGCAAGGGCGTCAGCGTAGTGGATGTGCTGACCGCCGGCGCGCACGGCAAACTGCGGCGCATTACCGACGGCGTCGTTCCCGGCGAGTCCTACCCGAACCACGAGGCAATCGACTTTTATCATCGTTACAAGGATGACATCGCGCTGTTTGCGGAAATGGGCTTCAAATGTTTTCGCACCAGCATCGCCTGGACGCGTATTTTCCCCAACGGCGATGAAGCGGAGCCGTGCGAGGCGGGGCTGAAGTTTTACGACGACCTGATCGATGAACTGCTCAAACACGGTATCGAGCCGGTGTTGACCCTTAGCCATTTCGAGATGCCGCTGCATCTGGTGCAGCAGTATGACGGCTGGATGAGCCGCAAAACGCTGGACTGCTTCGTGCACTTCGCTGCTACGGTGATCGAACGCTATCAGCACAAGGTGAAGTACTGGATGACCTTCAACGAGATCAACAACCAGAAGAACGTGTCGGCCGAGATTTTCGGCTGGATGTGTTCCGGGGTGAGGTTTCCGCAGAAGGCCAAACCGGAAGAGGCGATGTATCAGGCGGTACACCACCAGTTTGTCGCCAGCGCGCTGATCGTGAAAAAAGCGCATGACATCAACCCGGATATCAAAGTGGGCTGCATGTGCGCGTTCGTGCCGTACTACCCGCACTCTTGTCATCCGGACGACGTGATGTTGGCGACGCGTTCGATGCACGACCGTTTCTACTTCACCGATGTGCACGTGCGCGGCCATTATCCGGCCTATGCCCGGCGCGAATGGGCGCTCAAGGGCTACCACATCCACATGGAACCGGGAGACGAACGGATACTGCAGGAAGGCAAGGCGGACTACATTGGCTTTAGCTACTACATGTCGAACGTAGTAAAACACGATGTGCAAAACAAGACTGACGCCAGCATGGACGGCAGCTCCGAACATTCGATTGCCAATCCGCATTTGAAAGCCAGCGACTGGGGCTGGCAGATCGACCCAACCGGGCTGCGCTATGCGTTGGTGACGTTGTATGAGCGTTATGAAGTGCCGCTGTTTATCGTGGAAAACGGGCTGGGCGCCATCGACAAACCGGACGCAAACGGCGTGTGTCAGGATGACTACCGTATCGATTACCTGCGTTCCCATATCGAAGCCATGAAGGCGGCGGTGTGGGAGGATGGCGTCGACCTGATGGGGTACACGCCGTGGGGCTGTATCGATCTGGTGTCGTTCACCACCGGTGAGATGGCCAAACGCTACGGCTTCATCTACGTCGACAAGCACGATGACGGCACCGGAACGCTGGCGCGCACGCCGAAGAAATCCTTCCACTGGTATCAACGGGTGATTGCTTCAAACGGCGAGGAACTGTAAACCGCGTCAGGATAAGCGTATGGGCTGATAACGCCGGTTATCCGGCCCGCTGCTGAGCCACATCGTCGTCGGTGTGGCTCACTGTTTTTTGCTGCTTAAATCTCGACGCTGTGGCTTAACGTCGCCACCATCACCGCTTTGATGGTGTGCATGCGGTTTTCCGCCTGATCGAACACAATGCTGTGGGCGGATTCAAACACATCGTTGGTGACTTCCATACCGTTGTGCAGGCCGTATTGCTCCGCCATCTGTTTGCCGAGCGTGGTCTGGTCGTCATGAAACGCCGGCAGGCAGTGCAGGAATTTCACCTGCGGGTTGCCGGTGGCGGCGATCATCGCGGCGTTAACCTGATATGGCCGCAGCAGGTCGATACGCTGCTGCCATACCTCTTTCGCTTCCCCCATCGAGACCCACACGTCGGTATAGATGAAGTCTACGCCGTTTACCCCGGCCGCCACGTCTTCAGTCAGCGTAATCGAACCGCCGGTTTTAGCGGCCGCAGCCTGACATTCCGCCACCAGACCGGCATCCGGCCAGCAGGCTTTCGGGGCGATTAATCGCAGATCCAGCCCGGTGATGGCGGCGGCTTCCTGCATACTGTTGCCCATATTGTTGCGGGTGTCGCCCACGTAGGCCAGCGCCATGCCCGACAGCGATTTGCCTGGCAGGTGCTCTTGCATGGTCAGCAGGTCCGCCAGCAACTGGGTCGGATGGAATTCGTTGGTCAGGCCGTTCCACACCGGCACGCCGGAAAACTCGGCCAGGGTTTCCACCAGCACCTGGCCGTAGCCGCGGTACTGGATGCCGTCGTACATGCGGCCCAGCACCCGGGCGGTGTCTTTCATGGATTCTTTATGGCCGATCTGGCTGCCGCTGGGGCCGAGGTAGGTGACTTGCGCGCCTTGATCGTATGCAGCAACTTCGAAAGAGCAACGAGTGCGGGTCGAATCTTTTTCGAAGATGAGTGCGATGTTTTTACCTTGCAGGTGACGGGTTTCGGCGCCGTTTTTCTTATTGGTTTTCAGGGTGGCGGCGAGGGTCAGAAGGCTGCTGATCTCAGCTGGAGTGAAATCCATCAGCCGTAAAAAATGGCGTTTGTAGAACGGGTTCATCGTTGTCTTCTCCATGTGGCTCAACGTTTAAGGTTGAATTAAAATTCACTTTATATGTGTAAATATTCAAATTCAAGTGCCGCGTTCAAACTTTCTGGTGGAGAGAGAGGCTAGCCTGTGGGAAAATAACCCTATCTTTGCCGCTTTGATGAGGACTGAGACATGGCAAACCGCGAACTGCTGGAAGAACAACGTGAAGAGACCCGCCTGATCATTGAGGAGTTGCTGGAGGACGGCAGCGATCCCGATGCGCTCTATACCATCGAACACCATTTCTCAGCCGAGAAGTTTGAAGATCTGGAAAAAGTGGCGGTGGATGCGTTCAAGCTGGGTTACGAAGTCACCGACGCCGAAGAAATGGAAATGGAAGACGGCGTGATGCTGATGTGCTGCGATGCTATCAGCGAGTTGGCGTTGAACGCTGAGCTGATCGATCAGCAGGTGGAACAACTGCTGGCGCTGGCTGAGCGTCATGGCGTCAATTACGACGGCTGGGGCACCTATTTCGAGGACCCGGACGGCGAGGATGAAGACGAATTCGAGGAAGACGAAGACTTCTATGATGAGGATGACGACGGCAAACGCCACTGATTCCCCGCTTGCGTATCGCCCGGCAATTGCCGGGCGATGTGTTTTTATGCGGCGCAATGACAGCGCCCGCGTCCTTACAGCGTTTTCAGCATCCTGACTTCACAATCCACATGACCCGTGCTGCCCATAGCATGCGGGATATGCTCGAAGCCGAGTTTTTCATACAGGTGGATGGCGCTGGTCAGGTGCGCGGTGGTTTCCAGATAGCAGCGGCGAAACCCCTGCTCGCGGCCAAACGTCAGCGCCAGCTCCGCCAGCCGGCGGGCGATGCCCTGGCCACGCGCCAGCGGTAGAAAATACATTTTCTGCAATTCGCAAATATCCGATTCGCCGCCGGACAGCGGGGCCAGGCCGCCGCCGCCCACCACTTCGCCATTGCACTCCACTACCCAGTAAGCGCTGGCAGGGCGACAATAGAGTTCGAACAACTGGTCCAGGTCCGGGTCGGACACGGTATACCCTTTGTCGGCCGTCAGGCCGAATTCAGCGGAAACCCGGCGGATCACGCTGGCAATCGCCGCGTTGTCCGCGGCCGTAATCGGGCGGGTCAGCAGTGGTGTGGACGCTGAAATTGTCATGTTGCTCACTCTTGTCGGCAGAATCCTGTCAGGTCGAAAACGTCGGCAACCGGCTGGCGTTTCCCGATGATACGTACTGTCGGTGATACGTACCGCCGATTATACGTACCGACGCGCCGGCTCAAAACCCCGTTATTGATAAAGACGCGTAACGAAAAGCGCAACCGTGGATTAGCGCAGCGGTAATCGCTCGACCATGGCGCGGCTCCCGCCGTTGAACGTGCGACGGAATAACCCGTATTTACAGCGTCTTAATCTGAACGTATCTTGATCTGTTTTCTCATTTGTGAGATTTTTTATCAAAATTGATAATCAAGGATACGCGATGGAACCCTCTATTTCCGAAACCGATCGTCTTTCCGAAACCGATCGTCGTCTGGCCGGGCGGCTGGCGGCGCTGCGCCGTGAGCGCGGCTGGTCGCTGGATGAACTGGCGCAGAACAGCGGCATCAGCCGCGCTACCTTGTCCCGGCTGGAACGGATGGAGTCCAGCCCGACGGCGGCGTTATTGGGCCGCTTGTGCGCGGTGTACGGCTGTACCATGTCGTGCCTGCTGGCCGAAGTGGAAACCCAACTGCCGCAGAAGCTGAGCGCCGCGCAACAACCGGTATGGATTGACCCGGAAACCGGGTTTGTCCGGCGCAGTATTTCTCCCCCTTCCGCGGGTTTTCGTGCCGAAATGATTCATGGCGAGCTGCCGACCGGCGCGCGTATCGATTACAGCGCGCCGCCGTTGGCGGGGCTGGAGCATCACCTGTATGTGCTGGAGGGTCAGTTGGTGATGACGCTGGAAGGCGTGACCCACACGCTCGGTCCGCAGGACAGCCTGCGCTATCGCCTGTATGGCGCATCTGGCTTCCATAATCCCGGCCCGGATCCGGTTCGCTACCTGATTGCTATCTGCACCCCCTGATCTTTTTTTACTACGGAGCTGACGATGGAGCTGACGATAATGACAAACTCATCCCCGCGGGCGCCGCTGGTGATCCGCGAAGACGATCTGAGCGGCGAGGCCACACGAGTGCTGGTGGCCCTGCATCTGGCAGGCATGCACGATAATTCACCGCCGGAGCAGGTGTTCGCGCTGGATCTATCCGGTTTACAGGCACCGGACATCACGTTCTGGAGCGTCTGGCGCGGCGAGCAGATCGCCGGTATAGGAGCGCTGAAAATGCTGCCGGACGGCAGCGGAGAGCTGAAATCGATGCGTACCCACCCGCAGTGCCTGCGTCAGGGGGTGGCCGCGTGCCTGCTGGCCCATATTCTGGCCGAAGCGCGTCGGCGCGGCTTGCACCGCCTGAGTCTGGAAACCGGCAGCGGTTCGGCGTTTGAACCGGCGCTGGCGCTGTATCGTCGGCACGGTTTTGTGAATGGCGAGGCATTTGCTGAGTATACGGCCAGCGAATTCAACCAGTTTCTGCATCTGCCGCTGTAGAGGATGGCCCGGTTTCTCTCTTTAACCTTCGCGCACAGGCGACAATATCGGCAACCGGAGGGTAACGGCGGGCTTTCTCTGCGGTGAGCGGCGCATGCCTGAACAGAATCAGGACACGGATTGTTTCATGAGTATTGTTCAGGACTAAATTATATGCCGCGATAACTAAAATTGGCGGCATATAATTATTTTTTCAATGATTAGCAGGCGAGCATTATTGGGATATTTTACAGGAAACATTAACATCAGGGTCCCCCGCCTATGATTATGGAAGAGTTGTTCTATGGTTAATCGCTTGTTGTCTGGACTGGCTGGTCTGATTTTTCTGTTGGTTTTATCCCCTTTTTCGACCGCACAAACGCTACAACCACAAGAAGGGAATTGGGCCGCGCCTGAATTCCGATTCCATACCGGAGAAACCGTCAACAATCTCCGTATTCATTATTACACGTTGGGCGACAGTAAAAAGCCGGCCGTATTATTGCTGCACGGCACTAATCAGCCGATCGGCGCCTTATTGGCCGCCGGTTTTGGCGGCGAATTATTTGGTCCCGGCCAGCCGTTGGACACCAGCAAATATTTCATCATTATTCCTGAAAGCATCGGTTCAGGAAAATCCGCCAAGCCGTCTGACGGCCTGCGCACTAAATTCCCGCAATATAACTACGATGACATGGTGCTGGCGCAATACCGCTTGCTGACAGAAGGGCTCGGCATTACGCATCTGCGTCTGGTGATGGGATATTCGATGGGCGGCATGCATACCTGGATGTGGGGCGAAAAATACCCGGACATGATGGATGCGCTGGTGCCGATGGCGTCGCAGCCGAATGAACTGTCGGGCCGCAACTGGATGTTGCGCCGTATGCTGATTGAAACCATCAAGCGCGATCCGGCGTGGAAAAACGGCGATTACACCACCCAGCCGCCGTCGCTGCAGACCGCCAACATCATGTTCAGCATCGCCACCACCGGCGGTACGCTGGCCTACCAGAGCAAAGCGCCGACTCGTGCCCTGGCGGACAAACTGGTGGATGAGCGCTTAGCCGCGCCGGTCACCAGCGATGCCAACGACTTTATTTATATCTGGAATTCTTCGGCGGATTATAACGCGTCGCCGGAATTGGCCCGTATCAAGGCGCCGTTGCTGGTGATTAATTCCGCCGATGATGAACGTAATCCGGTTGAAACAGGAATATTGGAAAGTGAACTGAAAAAGGTAAAACACGCCGAGCTGTTTTTGATTCCGGCAAGTAAGGAAACCAGCGGTCATGCCACCATGATGTCGGCGAAGTTTTACAAAAATAAATTGGGTGAGTTTTTGGCAGCGGTTCCACCCCATAATAAATAACAGAAATTAACCGCGTCGGGCCGACGATAACGACACAATAACGTCGGCCTTTCCTTTCATGATATTTCCTTTTCATTTTTGTTGCGGTTTACGTGTGAGCTGAAGCTCATGGTTTCTTATTACCAAACAACAGGGACAATTATGTTTCGTAAGATAAAGATCCGCACAACGCTCAGTATTATGGTGTTCTCTCTGGCGGTGCTGTCATTGATTGTGGGCGTCCTGGGGTTGGTGGCCGTCCAGTCGGGTAATAAATCGTTTGCGCATGTGGATAACGTGGTGTTGCCGGGGTTGGTGGCGCTGAATGAAAGCTCGGAATTGTTATTGCGCGCTCGTCTGGATTTACGGCTGTACGAATCCCTGATGGGGAAAGGGGACAAGGATGCCGCCACGGTGGCGCTTAAGCGCGCCAGAGGCAAAATTGATGATGCCGGCAAGAAGTGGCAGGAGTACCTGACCTATCCGCAATTCGAACAGGAAAAGATCATTTCTTCCGATATGGCGGCGAAACGCGACACCCTGATGAATGAGTTCATCAACCCGGCGTTTATCGCGCTGGAAGCCGGCAATCTGGATGACTATCGCCAGCGGGCGGGGAAATCCACCACGCTGTACGCCGATTTTGACGGCGCGGCGAAAAAACTGGTGCAGTACAAGCGCCAGAGCATCGACGAGGCTTACAGTGACTCGAATGCGCGCGTTAGCCGTATGCAGATGATCCTGTCGGTGGTGATTGTGTGCGCGCTGGTGCTGGCGGCGCTGGCCTGGTCTATCCTGACCAATCTGGTGGTGAAACCGCTCAATCAGGCGATTACCGTATTTGACCGGATTGCTGAGGGCGACCTGCGCGCCAAAATCGATATTCGCGGCAATAATGAAATCGCCCAGCTGTTTGGTGCGGTGCAACATATGCGCGACGGGCTGGAAAATATGGTGCGGGCGGTGCGCAACGGCACCGACGCCATCAGTGTCGGCGTTGAGGAGATCGCCTCCGGCAACATTGATTTGTCCAGCCGTACCGAGCAGCAGGCCGCGTCGCTGGATGAAACCGCCGCCAGTATGGAACAGATTCTGTCGACGGTGGGCAACAATGAAGACAACACCCGCAAGGCGAACGATCTGGCGAAGAAAGCGTCGGATTCCGCTTCTCGCGGCGGTAACGTGGTGACGGAAGTGGTGGATACCATGCGGTCTATCCAGCAGAGTTCGGCCCGCATTTCCGACATCGTGGGCGTGATCGACGGCATCGCCTTCCAGACCAACCTGCTGGCGCTGAACGCGGCGGTGGAGGCCGCACGGGCGGGCGAACAGGGGAAAGGGTTCGCGGTGGTGGCATCCGAAGTGCGCACGCTGGCGCAGCGCAGCGCCACGGCGGCCAAAGAGATCGGCACCATGATCGATAATTCACTGAACCGTATCGAAAAAGGCGCCGGGCTAGTGGAAGTGGCCGGCAAGACGATGGATGAAATCCTGTCGGATGTTCGCAAAGTGGTGGATATCATGGGCGAAATCATGCTGTCTTCCGGCGAGCAGAGCCGGGGTATTTCGCAGATTAATATCGCCATCAACCAGATGGACGGCGTGACCCAGCAGAACGCCAGCCTGGTGGCGGAGGTGGCGACCGCCGCCAGTTCGCTGCAGGCCCAGGTGACGCATCTGCAACAGTCGATCGCCAGCTTCCGTCTCGACAGCGAGACGCAACCGATGCTGACCGGTAGCCTCAATGCACAGCCGCGCGTGGCGCTGGTCGGCGCGCGCTAACCCATAGATAGACGTTAGAATTACATCAATAAAAAGCCCCGCGATAACAAGCGGGGCTTTTACTTTTTGTCTCTCTCAGGCAAACACGGCATCAATCAAGACCGACGCAGCGTTGACTGCGTCAGTCGGCGACCTGATTACAGCGCGGCGATGGTGGCCTGTTGTTCCAGCAGTTTGGCTTTGGCAACCGCGTAACCGTCGCGTTTTTCGCGCTCTTTGGCGACGACCGCTTCCGGCGCGCGCGCGACAAAGCCTTCGTTAGACAGCTTGCTGTCGATGCGGCTGATTTCCAGTTCAAGCTTCGCCACTTCTTTTGCCAGACGATCCAGCTCGGCCACTTTGTCGATAAGACCCGCCATCGGGATCAGCAGCTCAGCGCCATCCACCAGTTTGGTGACGGATACCGGGCCTTTGTCGCCGGCTGGCAACAGCGTGATGCTCTCCAGACGCGCCAGCGTCTGAATAAAACCGAGGTTGTCCTGCACGCGGCGGGTAGCATCGGCGGACGCATCGCGCAGCAGCAGCGTCAGTGGCTTGCTGGGCGCAATGTTCATTTCGGCGCGGATGTTGCGTACCGCGACGATCGCCTGTTTGATCCACTCCAGATCGTTGAACGCCTGCTCGTCTTCCAGCGTGGCGTCAAAAGCCGGGAACGGCTGCAGCATAATGGTGTCGGCGGTCACGCCTTTCAGCACTTTCACCCGTTGCCAGATGGTTTCGGTAATGAACGGAATGATCGGGTGCGCCAGACGCAGCAGCGCTTCCAGCACGGTGACCAGCGTATGGCGGGTGCCGCGCAGTTCCGCGTCGCTGCCGCCGGTCATCACCGGCTTGGTCAGTTCCAGATACCAGTCGCAGAACTGGTTCCAGGTGAACTCGTACAGCACGTTGGCGGCCAGATCGAAACGATAGCCGTCCAACGCTTCGCGGTAGGTTTTTACCGTGCGGTTGAATTCCGCCAGAATCCAGCGGTCGGCCAGCGACAGCACTTTTTCCCCGCCGCCAGTAAAGCCGCAGTCCTGGTCTTCGGTGTTCATCAGCACGAAGCGGCTGGCGTTCCACAGCTTGTTGCAGAAGTTGCGGTAACCTTCCAGACGTTTCATGTCCCAGTTGATGTCGCGGCCGGTAGAAGCCAGCGCCGCCAGCGTAAAGCGCAGCGCGTCGGTGCCGTGCGGTTCGATGCCGTTCGGGAACTGTTTCTCGGTGCGCTTGCGGATTTTCTCCGCCAGCTGTGGCTGCATCATGTTGCCGGTGCGTTTTTCCAGCAGCGCTTCCAGCGAAATACCGTCCACCATATCCAGCGGGTCAATCACGTTACCCTTGGATTTGGACATCTTCTGGCCTTCCTCATCGCGGATCAGGCCGGTCATGTACACAGTGTGGAACGGCACCTGCGGCTTGCCGTCTTCATCTTTGATGAAGTGCATGGTCAGCATGATCATGCGGGCAATCCAGAAGAAGATGATGTCGAAGCCGCTGACCATCACGCTGCTCGGATGGAAGGCTTTCAGCTCCGGCGTCTGTTCCGGCCAGCCTAGGGTGGAGAAGGTCCACAACCCGGAGGAGAACCAGGTGTCCAGTACGTCTTCGTCCTGATGCAATGCTACATCGGCGCTCAGGTTGTTGTCGCGGCGCACTTCGGCTTCATCACGGCCGACATACACCTTGCCGTTATCGTCGTACCACGCCGGAATACGGTGGCCCCACCACAGCTGGCGGGAGATACACCAGTCCTGAATGTCGCGCATCCAACTGAAGTACATGTTTTCGTACTGCTTCGGCACGAACTGAATACGGCCGTCTTCCACCGCTTCGACGGCCGGCTTGGCCAGCACGCCGGCACGGACGTACCACTGGTCGGTCAGCATCGGTTCGATGACTACGCCGCCGCGGTCGCCGTAGGGCACGGTCAGGTCGTGTGCTTTGATTTCTTCCAGCAGGCCCAGTTCGTCAAAAGCGGCCACCACCGCTTTACGGGCGGCAAAACGTTCCAGTCCGCGGAAAGCCTCCGGAATGTCGCTGCTGTAGGCGGTGTTGGCTTCACCGTTGCTGCTGAAGACTTCCGCTTCCTGACGGATATCGCCGTCAAAAGTCAGGATGTTGATCATCGGCAATTGATGGCGCTTGCCGACTTCGTAGTCGTTGAAGTCATGCGCCGGGGTGATCTTCACGCAGCCGGTGCCTTTTTCCATATCGGCGTGTTCGTCGCCGACGATCGGAATGCGGCGGCCGACCAGCGGCAGGATCAGGAATTTGCCGATCAGATCCTTGTAGCGCGGATCTTCCGGGTTCACCGCCACGCCGGTATCGCCCAGCACGGTTTCCGGACGGGTGGTCGCCACCACCAGATAATCGTTGCCGTCGGCGGTTTTAGCGCCGTCCGCCAGCGGGTAGCGCAGGTGCCACATCGAGCCTTTGACGTCGCGGTTTTCCACTTCCAGATCGGAAATGGCGGTGCGCAGTTTCGGATCCCAGTTCACCAGGCGTTTGCCGCGGTAGATCAGGTCTTCTTTATACAGGCGAACGAACACTTCCTTCACCGCGTTGGACAAGCCGTCGTCCATGGTGAAGCGCTCGCGCTCCCAGTCTACCGAGTTGCCCAGACGGCGCATCTGACGGGTAATGGTGCCGCCGGATTCCGCCTTCCACTGCCAGATTTTATCGATAAACGCATCGCGGCCGTAATCGTGACGGGTTTTGCCCTCTTCGGCGGCGATCTTGCGCTCCACTACCATCTGGGTGGCGATACCGGCGTGGTCGGTCCCAGCCTGCCACAGGGTGTTTTTACCCTGCATACGCTGGTAGCGGATCATCGTGTCCATAATGGTTTGCTGGAAAGCATGACCCATGTGCAGGCTGCCGGTGACGTTGGGCGGCGGGATCATGATGCTGAAGCTTTCCTGGCTGGTGTCGCCATGGGGCTTGAAGTAGCCCTGTTTTTCCCAGTGCTCGTACAGCGGCTGCTCAATGTCGTGCGGGTTGTATGTCTTTTCCATTATGCTCAAAAAGTCAGTGAGTTGGCGGCGTCGCCGTGGTCAATTGGAAGCCGACGCTGCGATAGGCCTTGTAGCGGTCGCGCGCCAACTGTTTCAGAGATTCTTCGTAAGGGACGAAGTCTATCACTTCATGGAAAGCGGTGGCAAAATCTGCGAACTGCGGCTGCAGGCTGATCAACAGGTCGCGCGGCGCGTTGCCGCGCTTCTGCGGCCAGGCCAGCTCCACCGGCGCGCCTTGCCGCGGCCCTTCTCCCGCCAGATTATGCGGCACGAATTCGTGAGGTTCGCGTTGCCACAGCGCCTCGTCCAGCCTCAATGCCTGCTGTTCATCCTCGCAGGCGATCAACACTCGCTGACCGGCACGCCAGCGCGCCGCCGCCAGGGAGCAGGCCAGCGCTTCGCAGGCGTTCAGCTCGCCGCTGGGGCGATCGTGATCAATAAGATAGAAGGTCGCGTTTTTCATGGTGCTCCGCATACCGATGAGGGTCACAGACAGAATAACAAATCCCCGCAAGCGCGGGGATCAGGCCGTAAAGGGATGAATACGCCACCGGCCGGCGGTGGCGATTGCCGATGATTACTCGGCGTCATTCAACCCGGCGCGGTTCAGCAGGAACTGCGACAGCAGCGCCACCGGGCGGCCGGTCGCGCCTTTAGCTTTGCCGGAGCGCCAGGCGGTGCCGGCGATATCCAGATGCGCCCAACTGTACTTGCGGGTAAAGCGCGACAGGAAACAGGCGGCGGTGATCGCTCCGCCCGGACGGCCGCCGATGTTGGCCATGTCGGCGAAGTTGGAGTCCAACTGCTCCTGATATTCGTCGCCCAGCGGCAGACGCCAGGCGCGGTCGCCCGCTTGTTCCGACGCGCCCAGCAGTTCGTGCGCCAGCGGATTGTGGTTCGACATCAGCCCGGTCAGGTGGTGACCCAGCGCGATAACGCAGGCGCCGGTCAGGGTGGCGACGTCAATCACCACGTCCGGCTCGAAGCGCTCGACGTAGGTCAGGGTGTCGCACAGCACCAGACGGCCTTCGGCGTCGGTGTTCAGCACTTCCACCGTCTGGCCTGACATGGTGGTCAGAATATCGCCGGGACGATAGGAACGACCATCGACCATATTTTCGCAACCGGCCAGAATACCGATGATGTTGAGCGGCAACGCCAGCTCCGCCGCCACGCGCATCACGCCGTAAACCGAGGCCGCGCCGCACATGTCGTACTTCATTTCGTCCATGCTGTCGGCCGGTTTAATGGAGATGCCGCCGGCGTCAAAGGTCAGACCTTTACCCACCAGCACGATCGGCTTGCTGTTGTTGTCCGGGTCGCCCTTGTATTCGATCACCGACATCAGCGATTCGTTCTGCGAGCCTTGTCCTACCGCCAGATACGCGTTCATGCCCAGCTCTTTCATCTGCTGTTCGCCGATGACGCGGGTAGTGACCTGGCTGTAGCCGTCGGCCAACTGGCGCGCCTGCGAGGCCAGATAGGCGGCGTTACAGATGTTAGGCGGCATGTTGCCCAGATCTTTAGCCGCTTTGATGCCGGAGGCGATCGCCAGGCCGTGCTGGATGGCGCGCTCGCCGGAGGTCAGCTCGCGGCGGGTCGGCACATTGAACACCATTTTGCGCAACGGGCGACGCAGCTCGACCTTATTGGTCTTCAGCTGATCAAAGGTATAGAGCGTTTCTTTGGCGGTTTCGACCGCCTGACGCACTTTCCAGTAGGTGTTGCGACCTTTTACATGCAGTTCGGTCAAAAAGCAGACGGCTTCCATCGAGCCGGTTTCATTGAGGGCGTTGATGGTTTTCTGGATCACCTGCTTGTACTGGCGTTCATCAAGCTCGCGCTCTTTGCCGCAGCCAATCAGCAAAATGCGCTCGGAAAGGATATTGGGTACATGGTGCAAAAGCAGGGATTGCCCGACCTTGCCTTCCAGTTCGCCACGGCGAAGTAGCGCGCTGATGTAACCGTCGCTGATTTTATCGAGTTGTTCTGCGATAGGGGACAGCCGACGCGGTTCAAACACGCCGACGACAATGCAGGCACTGCGTTGTTTTTCCGGGCTACCGCTTTTTACGCTGAACTCCATGTACTCTCCTGAATCTTTAAAGACAACGGCGGACTCTACGGCTAGAATGTGACATTCCGTAATATTTTCCCGCCGTTGCGTTAACATAACCTGTGTTAATTTAAACGACGTAGCGAATCTGTGCAGAGGATACTCAGCAGGTTCTGATAAACATCCCACAAACAGGGATGTTTTAATAATGCTTTAGCTACGAAGGTTGCCACAAATGAGTGTAAATGGCGAGTTAGCGAAAAAACTATCGACTTTCCTGCAAAAATACAAGTTTTCACAGGCGTAATTAAGCGTGATCATCATTCGATATCTGGTACGGGAAACCTTCAAGAGCCAGGTGGCCATTCTGTTTATCCTGTTACTGATTTTTTTCTGTCAGAAACTGGTGCGGATACTGGGCGCTGCCGTGGACGGCGACATCCCGACAAACCTGGTTTTGTCCCTGCTGGGGCTGGGCGTGCCCGCGATGGCGCAACTGATTCTGCCGTTGAGCCTGTTCCTCGGGCTGCTGATGACCTTCGGGCGGCTCTACGCTGAAAGCGAAATCACCGTAATGCATGCCTGCGGGCTGAGCAAAGGCGTATTGCTTAAGGCCGCGCTGTTGCTGTCGCTGCTGACGGCGTCGTTCGCCGCCGCGAATGTGTTGTGGCTGAGCCCCTGGTCGTCGCGCCATCAGGACGAAGTGCTGGCGGAGGCGCGCGCCAACCCTGGCATGGCGTCGCTGGCGGAAGGCCAGTTCCAACAGACGCAGGACGGCAACTCGGTACTGTTCGTCGGCAAGGCGAATGGCAGTGATTTTGAACGGGTGTTCCTGGCGCAATTGCATCCGCGCGAGAACACCCGGCCATCGGTAGTGGTGGCCGATCGCGGAACGGTCGCGGCACGCGGCGACGGCTCCCAGGTGGTGACGCTGAGCAAGGGGACGCGCTATGAAGGCACGGCGATGCTGCGGGATTTCCGTATCACCGATTTCATCGATTATCAGGCGATTATCGGCTACCAGCCGGTTGCGCTCGATCCGAACAACGTCGACCAGATGGATATGCAAACACTGTGGCGTTCGTCGGATATCGCCGCCCGAGCCGAGTTTCACTGGCGGTTGACGCTGATTCTGTCGGTGTTAGTCATGGCCATCATGGTGGTGCCGCTGAGTGTGGTTAACCCGCGTCAGGGCCGGGTGCTGAGCATGCTGCCCGCCATGCTGCTGTATCTGGTGTTCTTCCTGTTGCAGAGTTCGCTGCGCTCCAACGCCGGTAAAGGTAAGCTTGACCCGTTGGTGTGGATGTGGCTGACCAATCTGGGCTATTTTGCGCTGGCTATCGCCCTGAATCTGTGGGACAGCCTGCCGGCGCGTAAAATTCGCGCCAGCCTGAAATCAGCCAACGGCCAGAAAACGAAAGGAGCGGCCTAAGATGTTTCGCGTACTGGACCGCTATATCGGTAAAACCATTTTCAACACCATCATGATGACGTTGTTCATGTTGGTGTCGCTGTCCGGCATCATCAAGTTTGTCGATCAGCTACGTAAAGTCGGGCAGGGCGGTTACTCGGTGATGGGCGCCGGGCTGTATACGCTGCTCAGCGTGCCGAAAGACATTGAGATTTTCTTCCCGATGGCTGCGCTGTTGGGCGCGCTGCTCGGGCTTGGCACCCTCGCCACCCGCAGCGAGCTGGTGGTGATGCAGGCTTCCGGCTTTACCCGCTTGCAGATTGCCGCCGCGGTGATGAAAACCGCCATTCCGCTGGTGTTGCTGACTATGGCGATTGGCGAATGGATGGCACCGGCGGGCGAGCAGATGGCCCGCAACTACCGTTCCCAGATGATGTACGGCGGCTCGATGCTCTCGACCCAAGGCGGGTTATGGGCCAAAGACGGCAATGATTTTGTCTACATCCAGCGGGTGGCGGGAGAAAACGAACTAGCCGGCGTCAATATCTACCACTTCGACAAACAAAGTAAACTGTTGTCGATACGCTACGCCGCATCGGCCCTGTATGAGAACGGCACCTGGAAACTGTCTCAGGTTGAAGAGTCCGACCTGCGCGACAGCAAACAGATTGGCGGCAGCCAGACGGTGAGCGGCGAATGGAAAACCAACCTGACGCCGGACAAGCTCGGCGTGGTGGCGCTGGATCCGGACGCGCTATCGATCCGCGGTCTGTTCGACTATATCAACTACTTGCACCAGAGCGGCCAGGAAGCGAGCCGCTATCAGCTCAACATGTGGAGCAAGCTGTTCGCCCCGCTGTCGGTGGCGGTGATGATGCTGATGGCGCTGTCATTTATTTTCGGCCCGCTACGCAGCGTGCCGGCCGGCGTGCGTATCGTGATCGGCATCAGCTTTGGTTTTCTGTTCTACGTGCTGGACCAAATCTTCGGCCCGCTCAGTCTGGTGTACCACATTCCGCCGGTGCTGGGGGCGTCGCTGCCGAGCGCACTGTTCCTGTTTATCAGCATCATGCTGCTGCTGAAACGGCGCTGATTCACCTTTCCCACTAAACGGGTGAGCTGCGGCTCGCCCGTTTTTTTATCAGCGCTAAACCGCTGCGTTGGGCGTGGCGATGGTTGGTCTTCCATCGGTGCATGCCGGCAGTGATGAGGCGTGTTGTCCGGTATCAATGATGAAGGTCTGCCGCATCGCCGGGTGTGTCTTTTTAACGCGCGCCATTGCTCGCTGGCTTCAGGACACGTCGGGAATAATGCTACGACGGCAAGGCATTAAGACGATGAAACCTCGACAACGGCGATTTTTTCAGCGCTCGCAACGCCATACGACGGATTGGGGTTGCGCCGGGCCCGCACCACGGTATAATCCACCACGTTTTCCGCAAAGTACTACTTCGTGCCGAAGTGGCGAAATCGGTAGACGCAGTTGATTCAAAATCAACCGTAGAAATACGTGCCGGTTCGAGTCCGGCCTTCGGCACCAAAATTCAAAAATCAAGCCATCTTCGGGTGGCTTTTTTTGTGTCCGCTATCGTCCATTGACTTCCATATATCATTGTTAAATAACTATTTATCCTGATTTTATTGTCTGGGTGGATTGTGCGTTTTTTCCACAGTGGTCTTTTTGCATCCGTTGTAATCCAGATTATTTGGGGGTCAAGATAAGGGTCAATTCGCTTCGATTATGAGTTGACCCCCAATTATGGCCCTGACTGACGTTGTTGCTCGTACCGCTAAGCCCCGCGAGAAAGCCTACAAGCTTGCGGATGCACATGGCCTGTACCTTCTGGTGAGTCCTAACGGTTCTAAGCGCTGGTATCTCAAGTACCGTTTCGACGGTAAGGAAAGCCGGATTGCTTTCGGTGCCTACCCGCTGATCTCGCTGGCGAAGGCCAGGGAGAAACGCAACGAGGTGCGATTACTGCTGTCAGAAGGCATCCACCCAACGGAAAAGCGGGAAGAAGAGAAAGAACAGGCACAGGATGCACTGAACACCTTTGAAAAGGTGGCAAGAGACTGGCACCGAAACATCAGCCAAAACCGATGGTCACAAACACACGCCGGACGGGTATGGCGTGACATGGAGCGCAATATTCTGCCTGCCATCGGCCAGCGCCACATCGCTGACCTGAAAACCAAAGACCTGCTTGAACCGCTTAAAGCCGTGGAGCAAAACGGCCATCTTGATTTGGCGTCGCGGCTACGCCAGCGCGTTACCGATATCATGCGTTACGCGGTACAAAATGACCTGATAGAGCGCAACCCGGCGCAGGATCTCACCGGGGCGATAGCTGCGCCAAAGGCAACGCATCGGCCAGCCTTGAAGCTCGATAAACTGCCTGGCTTTCTGGCACGGATTGAACGCTACAAAGGGCGAGCGTTAACCCGATTGGCTTTAAAACTCACCCTGTGCGTTTTTATCCGTTCCAGTGAGCTACGCTTTGCCCGTTGGCCGGAAATCGACTTTAAACGTGCGATGTGGACGATACCGCCCGAACGTGAAGCCATCCCCGGAGTGAAACACTCACAGCGTGGTGCAAAGATGCGCTCTGAACATTTGGTGCCGTTATCCCGACAGGCTTTAGCACTGTTGGAAGAGATTAAGGCTATCAGCGGCGCTCACGAACTGATCTTCCCCGGCGACCACCGACCAACCAAACCGATGAGTGAAAACACCATCAACAGTGCATTGCGAACAATGGGCTATGACACTACCACCGAAGTATGCGGACACGGCTTCCGCACGATGGCCTGTAGCGCGTTGGTTGAGTCCGGTCAGTGGTCGCGGGATGCGGTAGAGCGGCAAATGAGCCATCAGGAACGCAATGGCGTCCGTGCTGCTTATATCTATAAAGCGGAACATCTTGAGGAACGCAAGCTGATGCTGCAATGGTGGGCAGATTATCTGGATGCCAACCGGGAAGAGCATGTCGTGCCGTATGAGTTTATAAATCGTGGTGTAAAAGCATAAAAGACAATTATTTATAACAATAAATCATAACTAATTAACGTTTATCTTTTCCCGATATTCTACTATTAGATAATAGTAATCATGGAAAGGTAAATGCTATGTATAATGAAGACGTTAAGGAATTTGCGAAAGAAGAAGAGAAAAAACTATTAAGCTTGGACTGTCGCTACTTTACCGAAGATAGTCGGCGTTCAGTTGATAGAGATCCATTTATGCGTGATTACGCACGGATTCTTTATTCGTCATCTTTTCGGCGCTTACAGGGAAAGATGCAACTTTTAGATATAGATCCAAGCAAATTTACAAGAAATAGATTAACGCATAGCTTAGAGGTTGCGCAAATTGCACGCTCAATAGCTACAGATTTAGGCTTAGAAAACCCCGTGGTTGCTGAATCAGCATCTTTAGCTCATGATCTTGGTAATCCACCATTCGGCCATAATGGTGAAAAAATTTTAAATGAACTTATAAAAGATCAAGGCGGATTTGAGGGTAATGCACAGACGTTTAGGATATTAAGAATACTAGAAAAAAAACATCATTCTTTTTCCGGATTAAATCTTACTCTTCGAACAATGCTGTCAGTAACTAAATATTTTAATAGGAAGGGATTAAGTAATAAAAAATTTATTTATGATGATGATTTTCAGTTCTTAAGTGATGAATTAAATAAAAGGAACATAGGTATTATTAAAAGTATTGATGCTCAGATTATGGATATTGCCGATGAAATTGCTTATGCTGCGCATGATTTAGAGGATGCTTTAAGCATGAATTATATAACTATGGGCGAGCTTTTGCATGAGTTTAAGATAAGTGTTGAATTTAAGGATGCGTTTGATGATATAAGTGAGATATATGAAATGGTTCATAAGGATGCGTTATTATCTCATAGGCTTTGTACTTCTGAAGAATTTGCGTTGATTGAAAGAAAAGAATTGACTTCAAATATAGTTAATGTTCTCTGTAATGATATAGATATAGTCAAAGATGATAATAGTATATCCTTGTTAGGATATAGAACGAAAAGTAAGTTAGCTGTAGGCTTGAAGAAGCTTTTGTTTAAAGCTGTTTTGAGAAAAAGAAATATACAATTTTATGAGTTAAAGGGTGAGAATATAATTAAAGGTCTTTTTGAAGTTTATACTAGTGCATTAAATAGGAATAATCTATTATTTCCCCCTGAGATAAGAAATTTACCTGATTCTAAGGAAAAGTTAGCTATAGATCATATCGCAGGTATGATGGATTCGTTTGCTATTCAGGAGTATGAACGATTCTTTGGCATTGGTAGCGCTAATATAATAATGAAATAATTGCCATTTGGTTTTTATAAAAACAAATAAAATGAGATATTATATGAAAAAACCTCAACCTAGAAAGGAAAAGCTTTCTATATATCTCGTAAGAAATGCCAATAAAAAAGATGATGAATTCATAAAAATAGATAAGGCTAAAAATGGAATTGAGATAAAATTAGATGGAGTTGATTATGCATTTCTATATGCAAAAAATAGTTTTAAAAATACTCCATCTTGGACAAAATTGTTTACTCATTATGAGCATATAAATGCAGATTATTTTGGTATGTCTAGCAACGTTGGTGCTGTTTTTGTTGTTAGAGCTTTTGGGTATGCTTTTATTTTATCATTTGGTTCCGGTTTTCACTTAATAAAAGATGAAGAAATAGAAAGGGACTTCGGTTTAAGAGTAACATTAAATTCAGTTGATCCAGACAAACTGAGAAGCTTAGATAAAGCTAGTTATGATCATAATCCTTTAAATTCCCGAACGCAAAGTACAAAAGATGTAGATATTTTTAATCTTCATTTAGATTCAGAGTCAGAGTTGCTTTACGCAGTAACTGGGACTTCTTTGGTTAAAGAATTTGGTAGTCAAGTTACTGGGAGAGATGCTCTCACACTTGCAGTTGATATTACTTTGGAACAAATATCAGGAATTCTTCATGAAGCAATTTCGAGATATAAGAAAAAACTACCTGATAAGTTTTCTTGGGTTGAGAATATCAACAGGGTTCGTGATCAAGATGAAATTGATATTCTTGATTTGGAGTTGGATGACTATTTTTCATCTGGGTGTTATACCAATTTTTGGTTAGGAGAACCTGAGATAGTTGATTGGGAGGGGCAAGTTGGATATTCGTTTGATATGTATCCCAGAACACCTAGGTATATTATTTTGACATTAGATGATTATATAGAATATCTTAATGGTGAGCCCATTTCTGTATTCAGGCTTAAGGGTGACGTTATTCATATAAATAATAGTGATTTTATATCAACCAAATCTTGGTCTGTATATAGATGTTTGTATGCTGAAATAATTTTTGGTGATGCGTATTATATATTAAGAAATGGAGTGTGGTATAAAATAAATCAAGATTTTGTTAACTCTGTTGATGAATATCTCGTTGATTTAAGTGATTATGATTTTGATTTTCCTATCTATGATCATGAAAGAGAAGATATTTATAACGATTACCTTTGTAAAAATTATTCTAACTTTTCTTTAATGGATAAAAAGAATATAGCAATAGGTGGAGTATACGATAAATTGGAACATTGTGATCTTATTCGAAATGGATGTGATTTTATTCATGTTAAATATTACAGAAGCTCTGGTACATTAAGTCATTTATTCTTTCAAGGTATGGTTGCCGCAGAAGCATTCATTAAGGACAAAGATTATAGAAAAAAGTTAAACCCTAAATTGCCTGAATCCATAAGATTAGATGATGTAAACTCAAGGCCAAATCCCAATAAATATAAAGTTGTTTATGCTATAGCGACAGTTAAGAACCTGCCACAGGAATTACCTTTCTTTTCTAAAGTAACATTAAAAAACACTCTAAAGACATTAAAGGCCTTGGGTTATATTGTATCAATAGCAAGAATTGATATATCTCCTATAATTCTTAAGATTAAGAAATGCAAGCCTAAAAAATATCATCTTAATAATTTTAATTAATATAAATTTAATGAGGATATTCGGAATGACTTTAAATTTTTAAAAATCATTGCGTTGATTTTTTAATCAATTTGTTCTTGTTTCCACCGCGCCCGCCCCCTCCCCAAAAAGGGGGCGGGCGCGGTGCCAGACGCTATCATGATTGGCAAACCATAAGGTCTGGTTGCTACTAATAACGTTAATTGGTTGGCTTTCGACTAATACTGATGGGAAATGACGCCATTTATTTTAAATCAGCATGCTTAAATGTTTGTTCGCCAGCCTGGCTATTTGTCATTTTTAGCATGCTATTCTCTTCTGTATAAGTGATTAAGGCGTCATTCGGGTTATCTCGCCAACGGCCTATGTAGTTAGGTTCCGAATCACTTCCAGCGGTTCGCCATAGCACTCGTGACCCTTCTATCATCTTGCACTGATATTTCCACAGGCTATTATCACTTGGCCTGTGATATTGCAAATTAACGAGATCCCCATTCACTTTTGTTTTCATTATTTTGGGTTCTTTTGCGAACTCCATTGACATGGCTGCTTTACAGATTTCAGCATTCGAGAAGGGAGCTGAAAAAGCGGGAATAGCCATTAATGAGGTACTTAAAATCAGAGAGAACTTAATTAAATGCTTCATAAACCCTCTTTATTTTGATAAAAATTTATTACCATAACGATAATAATAAGGTGTGTTCCTGTATTTCTGACGGGACAAAACCCCAGTATTGGTAGAACGCTTTTGCCTCATCAGATAACGCATGTACCAATAACGCTTTGTTGCCTACCTGCTGCGCTACATTGCGGGAGCGGAGTACCGCATCTTTCAGAAGCCCGGCACCGATCCCCATACGTTGATAACGTTCATCAACGGCTAATCGGCCAAGTACCAGAACAGGAATGGGGTCAGGCATATTGCGCCGGAATGCGCCCGGTGCAACCTGACGCTGGATGCTACCCGACGCGAGGGCATAGAACCCCACCACACGCTGTGTACCGGCTTCACACACCACGAAGGTGCGTGAAGCGCCCAGCGTCTGATTTTTTAACGCCTTGCGTTTCAGCCATTCATTCAATGACGGCTCGGAACAATGAAAATCCACAACTGCATGTTGAGGCAGCAATAATTCAGGTGCCGTTATTCCCACGGAGATTTCCTGTTCAGTAATGCATTCACACGCGGATTATCTGTGACTGGTGATTCCAACACCTGAATGAAAGCATCATATTGTTCATCATTGACCAGAAACAGCCTTTGATCCAACAACACATCCTCAGCCTCACGGCAGGCAGCATCAAGGATAAACTCTGTTCTTGATTTCGACAGCAATTTAGCGGCGACATCAATCAGCTCCCGCTGTGATGCTTTAGCACGAATATTAATCGGCATTTCTTTTGGCTCTGTTCGCATCGTGACCTCTCTGTGTAGCGAATAGCTATACATCCAGTATAGTGAACGGTACAGCAAATAGCCACACGCCATTCATGAACAACATTTTCGTCATAGCGGGGTTGGGTTAGGATCTGTTACACGGAATCGAACCGGAACGGATAAGAATTAATCTTATTGATAAAATGACGTGATATAGCTCATTGAAAACATGGGCTAAAAATGAAGTGGGGGCATAAAAGGGGGCACCTAAATTAGGTTGGTGAGTATTAAATTTTATTATTCAATCAATTACATCATTTTGCGTGTCCGGCCTTCGCACCAACAGTATATAAATAGACGTCAACCGACGTCTTTTTTTATGCCTGAAATCCAGTATTTACCCGCCTTTCCCGCTATATTCATTCTCTCAGGGTCAACCGACATCTATGTACATCTACCAACAGTTGTTGGTACAGCTGATGGTATTTTCGGTTCGATAATGCTTGTACCAACGGGGAGGAAATAAGTATGGCGCTCACTGATATCAAAGTCAGAACAGCCAAGCCTTCGGATAAGCAATACAAGCTGACCGACGGCAATGGTATGCATCTGCTGGTTCATCCCAATGGCTCAAAGTATTGGCGCTTTCGTTTCGGTGGTAAACAGCACCTGATAGCGTTTGGCGTCTATCCCGAAGTTTCACTGGCTGATGCCAGACATAAAAGAGAAGCTGCCAGTGGACTGACCCCGCCACGGCTTTCGCACCATGGCCTGTAGCTTACTGATTGAATCAGGATTATGGTCGAGGGATGCGATGGAACGGCAGATGAGCCACATGGAGCGCAACTCGGTACGAGCGGCGTATATCCTAAAGCTGAGTATCTGGATGAGCGTAAGCTTATGCTGCAATGGTGGGCAGATTTTCTGGATGCTAATAGGGAAAAGGCGGTGAGTGCGTTTGATTTTGGTAAGATAAAAAGTCGTTAGACACGTATTCTGAATCAGGGGATATTATGTATACGGATGAGTTATTGGCTATTCAATCTGATTGGTCAAAAAAATCATTGTTATTAATGAGAAAACTTCTAACATTAATGACTCCGGTTGCTTTATTTGACCAATGGACTAAAGAAGAGCAAAGTACGATTGGTTTTTTGCTTGCTGCATCAGCAAGGTCAACAGAAAGTCTATTTTTATTGACCTCATATGGGCAGCTTTGGGACGCAGAAATGATGCAAAGGGCTATCATTGAAGCATCGTTAAAATTTGTATTTCTTCTTGAATCTAGAGAAACATTTAAAGATAGGTTTAATGAATACTCAACAGCGCAATACGAGATATCCCTACTCAAGGATGATAATAAGGTTTTAGAGCTATTAAGCATCCTGCCTAACTCTGATGATGAAAAATGGCTCCCTTTGCGGGAACGTTTGCTTGCTGATGAGGAAAGAAAAATGATTAATGAAACGTACGATAAAAGTTATCGCAGATCTCTTGAAACGCGATGGGGGTTTACTAGTATTATAGGAAGTTTGACCCGTAGCGGAAAACTATTTCATGGGTTAAGTGAATTATCATATGGGTACTCTGTATCAAGCCATGTTCTACATGCCGATTATTTAGGGGTAGTACTACCGATTGAAAGAGATAGTAGAGAGCATGAGAATCGATCTGCTTTACATTTGGCTCATTTGAGTAGACATATCTCTGATGCTTTCACATGCCTGATCATGCGACTATATGCTGGATATCGATTTGTCGGGATAGATACGGCGGCCATAAATGAAGCTATTAAGAAAATAGATGATCTACAGGTACCATTTCGTGAAGAATATAATAAATGGATAGATATAGAATACGGAGGTAAATAGAATTAAGAACGAGCCTGTCCACTAATGCTGGGTAATATCATGAATGCAGTCCATTTTCAGATAGTGAAAAAAATTCCACGCAAGCATTATCATAACAACAACCCTTGACACTCATACCGCCTCGAAAATTATGTTGTATCAACCAACTAATAAGGTAAAAGATAACTATGCACAATAATATCGCAAGAACCTTTGAAAATGGTTCGTCGAGTCCATAGTAATTTTTTGTTATTAAATCAATTAATTATTAAAACTATGAGTTACATCAATATATTAGACTCTAAATTGTTCAAACTTGGTTTTTTGTGGATTTGATGGGTTAGTATACTTCAATTACACAATTGGCATGGCACTGAAGTAAGCACCGTTAGCCTTAGTAAGCTCCTTGGGACATTAGCAAGAGCTTCGCCATTCTCGGTAAAGGCAATATCGGTTAGTCCTTGGGGCACTTATACCGAGTTGAAGGGTTATCTTTGCATCGTTTACGAGGCAAAGAATATGATGTCATTCCTTTTCCTGTGAGGATGACGTTGTGTACTGATTTATATGGGGTCTCGAACTTTGGATAGCATTGTGGGAAAGCTCAATCCGCTATTGCGGCTAGCAGCCATCTCGGGCGTCGAAGCTGCGATCACATTCCATATTCTTCGGGGTGATGACTTGGATGCCCGCGATAGCAGTGGCTCAACGCCTCTGATCCTCGCCGCATCTAGGAGAAACAGCGGGGCTGTAAGGCTTCTACTTGACGCGGGGGCAAATCCGACACTTGTCGATCCAGAAGGGATGAATGCTCTAGCGCATGCCTTACGAGCCAATTGCCTAGAGACAATTGAGATACTAAGTGAGGCATTCAATATGCCACCCTTGGAGGCCACTGAGTCAGATGAAGTAATTACCAACAATCAGGAAAAGATATCCTCTTGCTTCGATAAAATATCTGATGGCCAGGCATCGGGGAGCGAATCCCACGCAGTGGGCAAGAATATCCCTACCTCTCCTGAATATCACTTCGAGCCCATTTCCCCCAAGGCAACGACTCGATATATTTTTGAAGTCGATTCCCTTTCTCTAGATCCTCTTTCCTTGGATGCTGAATTTGAGGACAACTGGGAAGTTGAGATTAACCCTGTTGCGCCTGTTGGTGACCAACATGTTGCAGAGGCCGTCAAGAATGTTTACAAGGCGATAGGTCAACATAAGGCAGTAGATAACGACGAGGACTGGGGTGATATCGATCTCTATCTTCCTGTAATAAAATCCATTTTAGACCATGAGGGCGTTGATTATACCCTCCGGGTTTTCCTCCTTGCAGCAATCCGCGATGGGATTATTTCTGAAGAAAACCTTGTTGAACTTTGCTTAAACGCCAACGGATCACGCAATGAAGATTTTGAGAGATTCATTGGTATTGCTGCAGGAGAGCTTGGTGCGATTGTGGACGAACAGAGTGGAGTCACTATAAATGATACCTCTCTCGATGAGTCGTCTCTTGAGGAAAAACTCCTTCTCGATGAAGCAATTGAGTTCATCAAGGATCTAGCCTCGGATCACAATGAACCGTTCAGATTTTATTCCAAGGATATCCGATGCAGGCTTCTTGAGGCCAAAGAAGAGATCGCTCTTAGTCGAGAGATGGAAGAGGCTTGGCAAGATGTGCTATCGGTCCTTGCTCAATGGCCAGAAGGACTCGCGGTGTTATTTGACTGTGCTGAAAAGGTTTTGAGAGGGGAGGTTGATGCTGGAGCGTTCAGCACTGGACCTGATTTGCTCCTAGAAGATGGGGCAACAGAACTGGAGGATGTGTACGATGAGGATGAAGAGGAAAAAGAGCATGATGCCGGCTCAGCATTTATGACTGCTATAGCAGCCGTTCGGAGTAAGATTGGAGACTTCCAGCGAACCAAAGAAGCATTAGAAGCGGCTAAGCTAACTCGCGGATTTCTTTTTGAGCTAGCCGAACGAGCCAAAGATGATTCTAATGCAAAGGGCCTTACTGATGCTCTTGAGCGGCAGTCCTATGCTCGGGATCGCTTGATTCAGTGTAATCTTAGACTCGCTTTATCCATTGCCAAGAAGCACCGGTGGTCAGGAGTGCCGATGGACGATCTTGTTCAAGAGGCAAACATTGGCCTTATAAAAGCGGTTGAACGCTACGACTGGCGCAGAGGTTTTCGCTTCTCTACATACGCAACGTGGTGGATTCGTCAACAGATAACACGTTCCATTGCTGACAAAAGTAGGAGTGTTAGGGCACCGGTACACGTTCAGGATAAGGCTTGGAAGATCATACGGGAGCGCAATGAGATCGAGTTGCAGAGAGGGTACCCTGAGCGTGATATCGACACAGCTTCGCGGCTCGGAATTCCGCTATCAAAAATATGGATTCTCCTGTCGATATTTGATGATGCAGAGTCTCTTGATGAGATCGATTTGAATATGAGTTGTGCTCGAGTGGAGCTTCTCGTGAATCGGAATGCCTCGGCACCATTTAAGCTTGTTGAGAATTCGTCTCTCTCCTCTACGCTCTCGGGAATGCTGGAAGAGTTAGATGAAAGGTCTCGCACAGTGATTATGTATCGCTTTGGATTAGGCAACATTGACGCGATGACCTTGGAAGAGGTAGGGCAGATCTTCGGGGTTACACGTGAGCGTATCCGCCAAATAGAGTCCAAAGCGATGCAGAAACTTTCTAGTGAGAAAAGGAAGGAGATCTTGGCTTCCTTTATGAGCGAGGATGATTATCAATAATGCAGAAAACCAGATATGCGCCGCCGAAAGCCAATGCAATGATGGAGGCTCTCAGAGGGCTCGGTTATTCAACCGCAGCAGCCTTGGCTGATGTTGTAGACAACGCTGTGTCTGCAGGTTCTGCAGAGGTGTATCTGCGATTTGAATGGGATGGAACGCAAAGCTGTATTTCGATACTAGATGATGGTCATGGAATGACTGATACCGAGCTTGAGACTGCCATGACCCTTGGGACGATAAATCCTTTGGATGAAAGGACTGCGACTGATCTCGGACGTTTTGGTATGGGTCTGAAGACTGCCTCGTTTTCCCAATGCCGTAGGCTTACTGTTGCTTCCAAGCGAGAAGGCGGAGTTCTGGTTTGTTTACGCTGGGACTTGGACGCTATCGCTACAGATCCGCAGGTTGGTTGGCGTATGTTCGAGGGACCAGCATTAGGCTCCGAGCGGTTCTTTGAACCGCTAAACGACTTAAGCTCGGGGACGCTCGTTCTTTGGGAATTAATGGACAGAGTTGTCATGCCCGGTACGAACTTGGATCACTTTGCCGACCTAATTGATGATGTGGAATCCCGTTTATCGATGACCTTCCATCGCCTTATTGAGGGGCCTCGCCCAGATTTCCGCCTGTTCATCAATGGCAAACTGGTGGTCCCTTGGGATCCGTTCATGGTTGGCCACCCTGCTAAAGCCTTGGAATCTCCCATAGAGCGCAGAATCACTCAGTCAGGAGTTTTGGAGGTCCAATGCCATGTTCTCCCGCACAAAGATAAATTATCTGACGAGGATCTTTTCAAGGCTGGCGGCCCTGACGGCTGGATATCTCAGCAAGGGTTCTATGTCTATCGTAACAAAAGACTCCTTCTGGCCGGTAGTTGGCTAGGGCTTGGAAGAGGGAGAGCATGGAGCAGGGATGAATCGCATCGACTTGCGAGAATCCGGGTTGATATGCCGAATACCGCCGACGCAGATTGGAAGATCGATGTTAAGAAGTCCACTGCCCGACCACCGGTTTTTGTCCGTAACTGGTTGACTGGAATAGCAGAAAACACGAGAGACAGAGCTCGTAAGGTATTCGCCTTCCGAGGATCGCCGACGTCTAGGTTGAGCAGTGCTCCCATCGAGCAGACTTGGCGGGTTGAACATCTGAAGAGCGGCGTTCGATACCGCATAGATGAGACGCACCCTGCCGTCGCGGCAGTTATTGAGGTTTGTTCAGACCGAAAGCATCTTGTTAGAGCGATGCTCCGGGTTATTGAGGAGACAGTCCCTGTCCAACGGATATGGCTCGATACTGCCGAGAACAAGGACACTCCTAGAACAGGGTTTGATGGGGAACCGAACGAAGCTGTTATACAGGTTGCGAGTGTCCTTTTTAATGATTTGATCGAGCGCAAGGGACTGAGTGTTGAGGAAGCCCGTAAGTCAATGCTCAAGACTGAGCCCTTCCAAAAATATCCCTCACTAATTGCAAATTTACAGAGAGATGAATGAACATGATGGAAGAGGTTGGCTTGCAAGCTGAGCTACTAGAAAACGTCATCGCCACGGCTCAACGGCTAGTAAAGGCAGAGAAAGATAAATCTAAGATAACCCCGGCGTTCATTGCTGAGAAGGTGAGTTTTGCCACGAAGATGTTTGCTGATGACTCACTTCACTCGGTGGATCAAAATCAGGCTATTGCCATACTAATTCAGCGTTTCAGTCACCGAATCGGTAAGCCAACCACGTTGAAGAACGATGTAGACCATGTCGACTGGCTTTCTGCAGCGAGAAAACGTGATTGGCGCTATTGGCGTCGATATGGAGACTACTTGGAATCCAAGCTTTCCGACGTTGTAGTCGAGGGGCTTAACGAGACCACTGATGATATCCTCAGCCTCCTGGAGGATCCAGAAAGATCGGACTCATGGGATCGTAGGGGGCTTGTTGTCGGGCATGTGCAATCAGGCAAGACCAGCAACTACTCAGGACTAATTTGTAAGGCAGCTGATGCTGGCTATAAGATTATCATCGTCCTTGCAGGCATGCATAATAACTTGAGGTCGCAAACTCAGATGCGGCTAGAAGAGAGTTTTCTTGGCTACGAGACGACCACTGATCGTGATGTCGGTATACCAATAGGTGTTGCAGAGTTCGGTGATGACCTGAAGACCAACTCTGCAACAACGCGGGCTGAGAACGGTGATTTTAGTAAAGCGATTGCGAGGCGATTTCACGGTATATCTCCAGAGGAGAGGCCATGGCTTTTCGTTGTAAAGAAGCAAAAGACCGTCCTCACAGCTCTGTTGGACTGGATTCAAAAACGAGTAGCGGACAGCACCGACTCAATTGATGGTCGCAAGCTTGTGACTAAACTTCCGCTTCTAATGATCGACGACGAGGCAGATAACGCGTCAGTTGATACTGGAGAGCAGATATTCAAGGATGATGGTACACCTGACGAAGAGCATCAGCCTAAGACTATTAACAGTCTTATTCGTCAGATCCTTCATACCTTCACTAGGAAGGCGTATGTTGGCTATACTGCAACGCCTTTTGCCAACATTTTTATCCACCACAAAGGTGCAACAGCGAAGGAAGGCCCTGATCTTTTCCCTCGTTCGTTCATCATCAATTTAGCAGCTCCATCCAATTACGTTGGTCCTACGCAGATGTTTGGCAAGATGACGAAGGATGGCCGTACGGAGGGGCTGCCTCTATCTAGAAACATCTGTGATCATTACGACCCCAAGTCAGAGTCTGGGTGGATGCCACCAAAGCACAAGAAGACTCATATCCCTAATTACAACGGCGAAGAGGCGATTCCTCCATCGTTGCAGCAAGCTATCTACACGTTCATTTTGTCATGTGCTGCCCGTCAATTACGAGGGCAAGGCACCCAACATAGCTCCATGCTGATTCACGTCACCCGTTTCGTTGATGTTCAAAAGCTCGTGTGCGAACAGGTCGATAAGACGGTACGTCGCATGCGGCAGCGTATAACTCGAGGAATGGGGGCGGAGGAGATTCTGGGACAGTTGCACCAACTTTGGAACGATGACTTTCTTCCTGTTCGAGACAAAGTTGCAGTGCTCCTACCAAAAGAGGAGTGTCCTCCGAAAATGCCGACTTGGAATGATATTCTCGCTGTTCTGCCTGAGGTGCTGGAGGATATAGAGGTTCGCTCTATTAATGGTACTGCCAAGGATGCTCTCGATTATGCAACACTAGGTGCGGCTTTGAAAGTAATTGCGATAGGGGGCGACAAGCTTGCTCGTGGACTTACGTTGGAAGGGCTATGTGTAAGCTACTTTGTGCGCACAACGAAGATGTATGACACGCTAATGCAGATGGGGCGCTGGTTCGGTTATCGCCCTGGTTATCTGGACTTATGTAGACTGTACACATCCCCCGACTTGGTGAGATGGTTTGGGCATATTGCTGATGCTTCGGAGGAACTCCGTGATGAGTTCGATTTCATGGCAGAAGCAAAGCTCACTCCAGAGCAGTATGGGCTTAAAGTGATGTCACATGATGTTATGACTGTAACTTCCCCCTTGAAGATGCGTAATTCACAGACTCTTTCATTTACTTATAGTGGAGCGCGATCCCAAACTATCCTCTTTCATCGTGATTCCAAAATTCAGCAGCAAAATCTCGATGCTACAGATGCTTTGGTTATGTCTCTTGGCACCTATTGGATAGAATCACCGAAATATGAACGCGAAGGAAACCCTGATTCTTGGCCTGATGCACGTCTTTGGAGGGATGTAGGTGTTTCCAAAGTTCTTGATTTTCTCAACACCTATTCAACGTATCCTGCGCCCCGCGCAAATGCAGCTGTATTGTCCGAATTTATCTCGAAAATGGTTGATACAGGCCAATTAACCAAATGGAGTGTCGCTTTGCTCGGGGGCGGTAATGGCAATGGGGAAATCCATACTTTCCCCGGAGGAGTTCCCTCAAAGAAGTACTTAATCCGTAAAACCGAAGAATTGGGGTCGCTTGACCAGCAGGAGGCTAAGACCTTCGCTATTGGCGTGCTTACTGACCCGAAAGATGAAAGTATAGATCTTAGCGATGACATTTGGCATAAAGCCTTAAATTTAACTCGTGCTGCTTGGAAACCGGACCCTGCTCGTGGCCGCGACAAACAACCAGATTTTCCAAGCGGCAAAGGTATCCGAGAGATTCGTGGGAAGCTCGGTGGTGAGACTGACAGAGGACTACTGCTACTCTACCCACTTTCCCCCCATTCGTCCTACAAAGGTAAACAACAGGACGAGTTAATTGTTCCCGGATGGAATAAACCAATCATGGCTTTCGCTATTGCTTTCCCTGCTAGCGACAAAGCGATTGAGGTGGAGTACAAAGCTAACCTGCTTTATTGGATGCAAGAATATGGCCCGTCAGAGTGAAGAATTCATTTTAGCTTGGCTGTCGCTCTCCAGTGACAGTGAAGTTCCAGGCTGGCAGGCTATTTCGCTACCGTCTTCAGGGGCCGTCGAGCTTCAGGCTGGTCGGCGCTTGCCGGATAACGCTGAGGCAGTTTTGTTCTCTTTCCCTACAGCGCGTTTAGCTCGTGCTGAGAAGCTGCCCGAGGGCAAGGGATTCTTGGTGGAGAAGGCAGAAGCTATGGGGACGAATGATCTCCTATTAGCATTGACCCGACAGGAGGAAGGGAACTTAGAGTTGTTTACTTTAATGGTCTGCGATGTTGTTGGTGCAATAGATGAAGGAGTTGCTGAAGGCGTTGCAGAGTCTGGCCTCTTGCGAATTCTGGTCAGACGAGTACTTGCGTGGCAACAGTTTATGTCTCGCGGTTTGAGCCCTCTAGGTCCTGAAGCAGAGTTGGGCCTTATGGGAGAGCTCTACTTTATGACCCTTCTTCTTGATTTGCAGTTGCCGCCCATGGAGGTTCTGAGTGCATGGGTTGGTCCCGATGATGCGCCTCAAGATTTCCTTCTAGGTGATGGGGCAATCGAAGTGAAAGCGACTATGTCTTCCTCTGGCTTTCCCGTTAGGATAAGTTCGCTGGAGCAATTAGACGACGCTGTCTCTTCGCCATTGTTCTTGGCGGCTATCAGGTTTATCAGGCTGGAGGAAGGGTTTACCTTGCCAGAGATAGTTGCCGAGATTGAGCAACGTCTTAAAGGCCAGCCCGCATCGGTCAACTTTTTTTGTGAGCGGCTCATGCTTGTTGGATACTCTTGGGCTCATATGAGCAACTACACTCGAAGATTTAAACCAAAAGAGAAACTTTATTTTTCAATATCCGAAGGTTTTCCTCGTTTAACTCTAGGATCCGTCCCCATCGGAGTGACGCGAGCGCAGTACGAAATAAACTTGGACCATGCTAGGGACTTCCTTACTGAGCTTGATGTGGTTCTCAAAAAACTAGGAGTTAGTGGATGACCCTTGATGATTTTCTGTCTGAAACCCGGGCTGAAATAGCGGCTCAAATGAGCGATGGTTCTTCCTTCACGGAATTGATCTTTTGTGAGGTGGTGATGCAACACCTCATGGAAGCAGGAATGACTTTTGAACCCGTTGTTTGTCATTTTCAAGGGAAAGTCGGTAATGCGAATCTGAGGCTGAGTGGCTACACCATTTCTGAAGATCTTGACCAACTTGACCTGTTTGTCAGTCTCTACGAGGGATTCGAGGTTCTAACGCCGATCCAAGAGCAAGATACAAAGATGGCCGCTCAGCATTGTGTTCGCTTTCTTGAACTTTGTGCAACGGGCCGTCTTCTGAACAAACTCGATCCATCAAGCGATGTCTACTCACTCGCCCTTATTATCAGCGAGATATATGATAGTTTGGAACAAGTACGTGTATTTGTTCTCACGGATGGCGTTGCCAAGTCCAAGAGTTTTAAACCCCGTGATGTTGGAGGTAAGACAGTTCGACTCGAGGTTATGGACATAGAGCGACTCTTTCGACATCGTTCCGAGGGCAAGCCGCGCGACGAACTTGTGATCGACTTCAAGGATGTTTCAGGTTCCCCACTTCCGTGTGTTTATATTCCTGGAGATACAGGAGATTACGATTACGCACTGACCGCCATCCCTGGTGAGGCTTTGCGGTTCATCTACGAGAAGTTTGGCCCTAGGCTCCTTGAAGCCAACGTACGGTCTTTTCTTAGCGTCAAATCTAGAGGGGTCAATGCAGGTATCCAAAACACCTTACGCTCAGCACCAGAACGCTTTATGGCCTTCAACAATGGCATCGTTCTTGTGGCCGACGAGATGAAGCTCGAACGGGCTAATGACGGCTCTCCTGGAATCATTTGGTTACGTGGAATGCAGATAGTGAACGGTGGTCAAACTACTGCCTCTATCTATTTCGCAAAGAAGAAATACTCGGATACCGACTTAAGCAAGGTCAGGGTCCCTGCAAAGATCATTGTCATTAAGGAGGCTGACCCTACAAAAGAAGAATCGCTAGTCTCCGATATCTCACGATATGCTAACTCCCAAAATTCAGTGCGGCAGTCGGATCTCTCAGCGAATAAGCCATTCCATGTTGAGGTAGAGAGACAGTCACTGGCAATTTATTGTCCAGATGGTGTTGGCCGTTGGTTTTATGAGCGAGCAGCGGGAAGCTACAATACACTTCTCATCCGTGAGGGAACAACCCCAGCTAGGCTTCGTGCACTGAAGGATTCTGTGCCAACATCTCGCAAGATCACCAAGACCGAGTTGGCGAAATATTTCATGGCTTGGGATGTTAGACCGGAGATAGTTAGCCTTGGAACGCAGAAGTGTTTTGAGCGCTTCATGACTATGCTCAGTGAGGTTGAAGCGGCTGGGAAACCTATTGTATCAGATTCAGTTTTCTTTAAAACGTTAGTTGCCAAAGCCATTGTGTTCAAGATCGTTCACAAAACGGCCCGTCCGCACGTTTCCGCTTTCCTTGCAAACGTTGCTGCTTACACCGTAGCAGTTGTGGCCGATTACTATCGCGATACCTTTGATTTGGAGAAAGTTTGGCTTCGACAGAGTGTTTCACCACAATTAATAGAGCAAGTCAAGGTCTGGTCCCTTGAGGTGAACAACCGTCTTCACGAGACAGCCAAAGGAAAGATGATTTCGGAATGGGCCAAACGACCCGAATGCCGGGAGGAAATGTTTGCACGTCCTTTCTCTCCACCGTCAGTGGATATTCCTGAATTACGTCGACCTGAATTTGTTCAAGTGAGGCAAGAACATTCAGAAATTCCCGCAGAGGATTGAGTGCCAAATATTGATTAGCTACAGCCATTACAAGCTATTTACTGAAGCAATGGCTGATATATAAACTGTCTATAATGGGGCGTAGGCCTTGGAACTTCTACGCTAAAATATTGGCTACAATTCCTGCGATTTGGTTTGCCAAAAATGGAGGAACGGCATTCCCGACTTGGTGATACTGCTGAGTTCTTCCACCTTGGAAAAAATAGTTATCTGGGAATGTTTGCAATCTGGCAGCCTCCCTTACTGTCAAGCTTCTACATTGTAATAGGTCGTAATGTATGAAGTAGTGGCCATCTTTCGATATGTGGCTCGTGATTGTTGTTGATGGACTATTTTCAATTTGCACTCTAAATCGGTCTGAAAATTTACCTGTTTTCCAGTTTTTATGCGCTGGGGCTAAACCTGGCAAGTTAAATTCTTTGTGCCCTTTAGGAGAACGCTTATGAATTGATGCAAAGCATGCTGCATAACCGTAGCGTGCCAGATCGTCTATACGATGCCCACGAGCCTCATGGTTTAGCCAGACTTTCAGCCGTGGCTCCAAAAACCATTTATCTAGATAGTCATGAGCAGTCTGACCGGAAGAATCACCTTTAGGCATCCGTGTACCACCAGTGTTAGTAACATGGCCAATTTCATTCGAAGCTTTTTCCAATCGGCTTGATAAAGTTTTTTCGTGTCCCGGAAACTTGGCGGCGTGTTTGGCAAGCTGGTGTAATTGCCAACGAACCTGATTTTTCCATTGTTCGCTAGTATCTTCTTGTCTACTCAAAAGGCTTCTTAAGGGCGGAAGGTTTCCAATCGCCTCTTTAACGCTCACTGTAGCTTGCGCTAACAATTTCGGTAGTTTTTCTTTGTAGCGATTTTCTCGGATCCCTAACAAAATGACTCTGTGACGGGCTTGAGGTACACCATACTCTTCAGTACGAATGATATACTTCGTAGCATCTAATTGGCTTGGGTCATCACCATCACAGAACTCCTGCTCGCTCACTAATGAAACGATTCGATAGCACTGTCCATTTGAGGAGGAGTGGAGCGCGGCACTTGGGTTGGCTAGATCTTTCAAAATTTGATTGAATATTTTTTCGCCATTTATTTTGGACGAAAGAATTCCCTTCACATTTTCCATCACAAAAATATCAGGCTGGTAACTCTGGATAATTCGGAGATACTCACGATAGAGGAAGTGACGGTGATCCTCTTCTGGTTTGTAATCGGCAATTCCTTTGTTTCTGGCTCTACCAACAAGTGAGTAGGCTTGACAAGGTGGACCGCCTATCAAAACCCAAGGCTGGTCAGTTCCATGTTTTTCCTGCATTTCTTGAATGGCTTCATCGAGAGCTGTATTTCCGTTCGGACTACCGATTTCAATGCACATTGCTTCTTTGCCAGCTAGCTCCCAGAGATCTTTCGTCTCGGTGCTGAATGGTGTGTCTGCCTCACCATTACAAAAGCGATAATAGTCATCGAGATTGTCTGGTCTATTGTTAGTCAACAATCTATAGAACGCTCTGAGGCGGAGTGTTTGATGGGCGATAGAATCTTTTTCAGCAGAAACAGCAATTTGAAAAACATCGCCATTTTTAAATGATGAAAAGCCTTCCCCTAATCCTCCTGGTCCGGCAAAAAGGTCTACTACAGGAATCGGCAACAAAATGCTACTCATGGTATATATCGGTGGGTTTAGTGGTATCCAGGATACCAGGAAGAGAAGCGAACGGAAAGAAATCTATGGATGTCGTCGATCGTAAGACTCGTTCCCGCATGATGTCCGGTATTAAGGGAAAAAATACACAACCGGAATTGATGATACGGAAATTTTTGCATGCACAAGGTTTTAGGTACCGTTTGCATGTAAGCAGTCTACCGGGTAAACCTGATATCGTCTTGCCACGGTACAAATTGTGCATTTTTGTCCACGGTTGCTTCTGGCATCGTCATGATGGATGCAGGTATGCTACGACCCCAAAAACCAGACCAGAATTCTGGATGAAAAAATTTGCTGTCAATAGGCAGCGTGATATCCAAGTCAAAATGCAGCTACATGCTGCGGGATGGCGTGTATTCGAAATCTGGGAATGTGGTTTCAGAGACCAAAGCGATGAGTCTATCAATTGGCTGCCAGAGTATATTAACAGTGATATCGCGATGCTCAGTTGGCCAGACTATGTTTGTAGTGGGGATCGATGACTATCTGCGTTCTGATCCTGAATATGCTCGAGCCATAACTGGCTTAATTAAAGATGTCGGCGCAATGGTTTATCCGGTGATAAACAGCAAAAACATGAGTCCTAGCTGTATTTGGAAACGGTTCAAAGAATGTTTACGATGAAAGGCGTTAACCATTTTAGCAAAACTCAAGATGTATTGGTCCAATATCCTGTAGTTTTTCACTACAATTCTGACTAAACTTTCTGCGCGACCCGGCGGTGATATAGATATTATTACTTGCCGAAATATCGGCGACGCACAAATTCGTACCGGATGCGTTTATCGAACGGTTCAACCGGGCGTACCGTACAGAAATACTGGATCTTTACCTGTTCAGGACGCTGAATGAAGCCCGGGAAATCATAGAGCTCTGGCTGGCTGAATATAACAGCGAGCGGCCCCATGAATCCCTGAATAACCTGACGCCGGAAGAGTACCGGCTGATGGCTGAAAAACCGGAAATCTCAAAAAGTGCGTGGAACTAAAACGGGTGTGCTTACAGTATGACTTTATACCTACGAATAACGTCTATTTTTTGTGCGGATTTTGACTCGCGGGTACAAGTGCGGGTATAACTATTTATTCCTGCTAATAAACTACATTTATATCAGTCTATTAGGTGTGAAATTCGAGTCCGGCCTTCGCACCAAAATTCAAAAATCAAGCCACCTTCGGGTGGC